>JAGQHH010000582.1 GCA_020431945.1 Cyanobacteria bacterium HKST-UBA02
GTCAGAACATCAGCCGGGTCACCGAGGATGTGAGCCGCCTGGTCACTTCCGCTTCGGACAATATCGTCACCCGCAAGCTCTCCGGTATCACCGACGAGATCGGCGCCGCCCGCAAGCTCCCCGGTCTCACAGACAACGTGGTCAACGGTCTCGACGATCTGGAACGCTCCGTCAACACATTCTCTACAGCCACCAACCGTCAGACCGCTCTTGCCGGTATAGAAGAATCCATTCAAAAGATCGCCGCCGACAGCCCCGAGCTGGCTCGCACCCTGAGACGCTCTATCGAAGGTCTCGACGACGCCGTCAAGCTCGGCAGCCGTATGACCGACGAAACAATGGGTCTCAGCAGCCGGGTAGTGGAAAGCACCCTGCCTCGCTCCCTGGACGACGTTCCGAAATTCCTCGACCAGTCGGTCCAGCAAGTCAAAGTCCACGCCAATCAGGTTGGTCAGGGTGCCGACGATCTCCTCAAGAAAGTAGGTGGCATCGACGATACATCCAGACTGATGCGCCAGGAGCTCGAATCGATCTCGAGAAACAGCCGCGCCCTCACCGAAGAGTCTACCAGCGCAGCAAGAGCCACCCAGGCTTCCAGAGAAATCGAGCTTTCCGTCAGACGTCTATCAGAGATCGCCGGTCCGGAATTCCAGGATGATATCGCCAGACTGGCTCAGGACAGCCGCGCTCTCACCACCGCCAGCCGCAACACCAGCCTGGCCACGGATCTTCTGGCCAGTACCGTGGATAATACCGCCGCCCTGACCGCTCAAACGGCAGAGCACTCTACCAGCGTCAGTCAGAATATCCTCCGTCTCCAGGAAAAGGCTGCCGAGACTCTTCCTCAGAAGACCGCGACTCTCGTCAACAACAACCTCGACGATCTGGCCACCGCCACCAGACGCATTGCCGAAGGCAGCGTCGACGATCTGACAATCAAGCAAGCAAGACGCGCTCTCGAGAATCTCGAGAAGCTTGGTACCGGATTCGGTGATGATCTGACCCGCCTCGCCGATGATACCAACAAACTGATCGTATCGGCCCAGCGTCAATCGGCAGCCACTGCCGTCGAGACAGCGACCCAGACCCTGGCCAGACAGGGCAGCAATCTCACCCGTCAGGTCGACGACCTGGTCACCACCGCCGAAAGAGGCAATCTGCCCAAGGGTCTCCTGGACGATGTATCCACCAGCGCCGGACGCCTCGGCCGGTCCACCGACGATATGGCGCTCGTCCGGCAGATCGACGACAGTCTCAAGCTCATGGAAGGCAAAGTCGATCCTCGCACGATCAACAGCATGCGCAGCACCCTGGCCGAGGTAGAGCAGTCGGCGATCAATCTCGAAAGAGCAAGACGGCTCGAGCAAGCAACTCAGAGACTCTTCGAGCAAGCCGATACGGTTCGCAACGCCGTCACTCGCTTTGTCGAATCCGGCAGCCCCAGCCCCGTCGTTCGTGAAAGCCTCGTCAAGGCAGCCGACGACCTGGCCACCCATCCGCAATCCACCGCTGTCACAAGATTCCAGCAACTCGTCAAAGTCATCGACGATCCCGAGCTCACCCAGGCTCTCAAGCCGGCCCTCAAATCACTGGACGACACCATCGCCGAGACCAACACGCTCTCGCGATTCTCGACCCAGGGTGCACGGGCACAGGAAGCGCTCACTCGCATCGCCGAGGGAGCCTCCTCCGATGTCACCAGAAGTTTCATCAGCGGTATCAAGGAAGACCTTGCCGAGTTCGGCACTACCACCAAGAACAGCGAAATACTCAAACGGGTCTACAACCAGGTGGATGCTCTTCCCGGTCAGGTCGGCCGCGATGTCAGAGCGATTGTCGACGAAACAGTAGACATCGCTCGCCTGGAGCAGACCGCCGCCGCCACCGCTCAGGCAGGCAGACAGGTCGGTGCCGTCACCAGTGGGCTGGTACCGGTCTCGGCAGACGAAGCGGTAGCTCTCAGCCGCATCGAGACCATCGCCTCGCAGATCGGCTCGGGAAGCGGCAATGCCGGCTTGATCGCCAGCCTGGAGCGCAGCCTCGCCAGCCTCAGTCCGCAAAATCAGGCCGCTCTCGAAGGTCTGATTGCCACACTGAAAGCCAATCTCACCGAGCAATCCGGTCTCGTCCAGAGTGTTATCGCTCAGCAAGAGATGATGATTGGCAGAAACATGCCCCGGGTAACCCGCCTGGCCGATCTCGCCAACCGCAGCGGCGACCTGGCCGAAGTCGGTCAGCGCCTGGATGTCGCTCGCTTCCTCCAGGGTGGCGAGAACGCCTCTCTGCAGCAAACCCGCATCGCCCATACCGTTGCCGACTTCGCCGCCAATACCGCCGATCCTGTAATGATGCAGCTTCGCGACGGCGCACTGCAGAAGCTCGTTCGCCAGGGCGATCCGGCTGCCTACCAGCAGCTTCTCATCGACGGTCTCACCAGCGAGGGCTGGAAGATGCGTACCCTGGCTGCCGGCGGCAGCACCAGCCGCCTGGGAGCCGGCGCCAGCAATTTCTATCAGGCAGGCAAATATCTGCTCACCTTCCAGGATCCCAAGCTGAGCCGCAGCTTCCTGATGAACTCAGCGATCTTTGCTGGATTTACCGGAGCCACCACCACTTATCTCGGTTTCAAGACCCAGGATCTCCTGGACCGCTACGCCGAGCCTGGCACCGAGGCGGACAAGCTGCGCGAGCGGATGAAGGGCGGCTCCGACGAAGCAGAGCGGACAGACGTCCCCACCGACGGCTTCATCAGCCGCTATGGCGCCATGATGGATTCGCCCGACGCCTACCGGATGGAGCAGGATCTCCAGCGCACAGGCAAACTGAGAAGCTTCTCGCAGATCGGCTATGTCGCGCCGGAAGCACCGGTTTCGGTGCAGCGCCTGCCCCTGGCGCGGACGGTCAGATTCACGCCCATGTCCCCGGACGCCAGACAGGGAGACCTGGTCAAGCTCGCCATCCAGCAATTCAGCATGCGGCGGATCAGAGACTTCAATGTCCAGGGTCAGCTCCTCAACGCCACCGAAGAGCGTGTCAGATCCAACAAGATCACCGGATTCGGCTCCGCCAACACCGGCTCCGCCCAGCTCTCCACCTCCCTGCGCTCGGTTGCCGTAGCCCAGGGTATGAAACTGAGCTCCTCGATTCACGATCTCATGGGAAGAGAGAATACCGAAGCCCAGGGTCTCGATCGCAGCAAAGTCACCTCAGGCGGCGGCAAGGGCCAGACCTCCATCGCAGCCTATAGCAGCCCCTCCGGTCTCACCTTCGCCAAGGTCGACCCGGATCAGGGCAACAATGTCCCCGGCACCGGCCAGGATGACGAAAAAGAGATTACCGAAGCTCTGCTCTCGGCAGCGAACACCGAAGGCGGCACCGAAGCAGTGGTCTGATAGCCCTCAGGCTACATACTTGGTCATCACCAGAACAGTATTGTGACCGCCGAAGCCGAGAGCCTCGCACATGGCGTGATCGACCCGGGCTTCCCGGAAGCGATTGGGCACATAGTCCAGATCGCATTTCGGATCGGGATTCTCGTAGTTGATGGTGGGGTGGATCTTCTGGTCCCTGATGGTGAGAGCCGTAGCAGCAGCGCCGATGGCGCCGGCACCACCGAGGAGATGGCCGACCATGGACTTGGTACTCGAGACGGCAAGCTTGTAAGAATGCTCGCCGAATACATTTTTGATAGCCAGGGTCTCGCGCTCGTCATTGAGAGGAGTGGAAGTACCATGGGCATTTATATAATCGATTTGATCCGGGGTGAGCTCCGCATCCCGGAGGGCTTCTCTGATAGCCCGGGAGGCTCCGTCGCCGGTCTCGTGAGGAGCAACGATATGGGTGGCATCGCAGCTGGCGCCGCCGCCCACGATCTCGGCATAGATCGTGGCATTGCGCCTGAGGGCGTGCTCGAGCTCTTCGAGGATGAGCACCACGGATCCTTCGCCGATGACAAAACCGTCGCGATCGATAGTGAATGGACGGCTGGCTTTCTTGGGATCGTCATTGCGCTTGGAGAGAGCCATCATATTGTTGAAGGAGGCGACCGTGAATGTATTGATGCAGGCCTCTGCTCCACCGGAGATCATCACATCGGCCCGGTTGTCCCTGATGTACATAAAAGCGTCGAATAGCGAATCGAGACCGCTTGCACAGGCCGTCGAATCGCTCTTGGCCCGGCCCTTCGCACCATATTCGATGGCAACCTGTCCGGAAGGAGCGTTAGGCATCAACCTGATCACGGTACGCAGACCGATTTTCTTGGGTCCGCCTTCCATGAGCTTGATATAGTCGGCTGTAGTAGTAATCAGTCCGCCCACTCCGGTGCCGATGAAAGTACCGACCCGCTCTGGATTGGTGGCCCGGATCTCCAGATTGGCATCTTCCAGAGCAAGCTTCGATGCCACCATGGAGAATAGCGTGACCCGGTCCATCTCTTTGAGCATGGACCCCCATTTTCGCCGATCCGGATAGAAATCCTGGATATTGAAGTTCTTCACTTCGGAAGCAATCTTGACATCGAGCCCGATCTCGTCGGGATCGAAGTGAGTGATATTGGACACCCCGCTCTCGCCGTTAAGCATCGCTTTCCAGCAATCTTCCCGACCGATGCCCAGAGGCGTAATCATGCCGATCCCAGTTACCACTACTCTTCTACGATTCATCAAAGATCACGCTTTCCTTTTCTACTCGGCAATCACTGGCGGAGAGGACACGATTTCAAGCGATCGAAAGGGCATCCTCCCCCAAAATTGCCAGAGCCATTCTAACCTGCTTTTAAACTCATTCCACTACTGTGGAAGGCCATCCTGATAATTATTTAGCTTTGGATCAGCCCAGATCGGCGAGGGCGCACTGTGAATGAACGCCACCAAAAGCAGTTGCGCTGGCGCTGTCTTGCAGAAACTCATCGAGCAGACAATCGAAGACTCCTCCGCCGCAATACTGCTGCGAGCTGCTTCCGGGCAGGCTGGAAATACCGGTAACCCCCTGATCGCCGGCCAGGAGCAGGCGTGGTCTTCTCAGTCGTCCGGTCTGAGGATGTCTCACCTCCACTTCTCCGAAACTGAGAAGCTCTTCCAGAGCGTTACGACGGGCGGATAGAATGAGCTGCTTGCCAAGAGTACGATGATTGGGCTCGAACTGGCTGACAAGCTCGAAGAATCTGGCGCTATGGGAAGGCTCAAGGAAGTGTGCCAGCTGATGGATGACGAAATAGCGGCGGCAGCGCTCGGTGAGATGATCCACGGCGCTCAGGGAGAAAACCAGGGTCCGGGAGTTCAGATCGAGCCTTGCCAAGCGGTGACTGAAACCCGGCACGATCATCACCCGTCCCAGATCCACCCGAAAAGTTTCCTGGTTGACCCGCTGGACATAGCCGTTCATGAACGACTGATACATTTCGGACAGGACGCCGGCAGATCTCCTTTTCCCCGCCTGGAGAGACTGTGCTGGACTTAGTCTGTCGATTCTGGCCATAATCGTTTTGCCCTCGCTGAGTCCTGGATTATATATAGAAACTATTCGTCACAAATACAGGTTGAGAATTGTCTAATTGGGATGGCTTATCTCCCCCTCGAAAATCTAGTCCTGATTACCGGCGGTGCCAGATCCGGCAAGTCCGACCTGGCCCAGGAACTCGCCGTGGCTTCCGGAGCTGTGGTCTATGTTCTCGCTACCATGCCTGTAATCGAAGAGGACGCTGAGCTGATGGAAAGAATAGGAAGGCACCGAAACAAGCGCCCAAAAGAATTTCTTACCATCGAGGAGACGGTCGCCCTGGAGCAGTCCATCACAGACATTAAGGAAGAAGGCCCCCTGGTCCTCCTCGACTGCCTTTCGCTTTTCGTCTCCAACCTCATGCAGGATCATCAGGCCGAGAACGAAGACTGGCTTGCC
>JAGQHH010000583.1 GCA_020431945.1 Cyanobacteria bacterium HKST-UBA02
GAAGGCAGCCCTGCCGGGCGCCGAGATTTCGGGATCGTCTTCGACTTCGGATTTCGTGGTGTCCACCGACAGCCGCACCATCGCGCCCGGTGCTCTCTATCTTCCGCTCAAGGGCGAGAGCTTCGACGGGCATGATTTCATCGAGTCCGCCATTGCCCGGGGAGCCTCAGCGGTGGTGGTGGCGAAAAGCTATGCTTCCGGCTCTGGTATTGATCCCGGTGTGCTGATGCTGAGAGTGGCGGATACCCTCGAGGCTTACCATGCTCTGGCCCGTCACTGGCGGCTCAAAGTCGATCCTTTCGTGGTGGCGGTTACCGGATCATCCGGAAAGACCACCACCAAAGAGATGTGTTTCAACGTTTTCGATGCCTCGCGCCGGACTCACAAGTCCCAGGCGAACGAGAACAATGAATTCGGCGTCCCGAAGACGATTCTAAGTATGCCCGTGGATACTGAAGTCCTCGTTCTCGAGCTGGCCATGCGCGGACTCGGCCAGATAGCCCAGCTCGCCGCTACCGCCCATGCCGACGTAGGCATCATCACCTGCGCTGGTACAGCCCATATCGAGCTCCTCGGCAGCCGGGAGAATATCGCCCGGGCGAAATGCGAGCTCCTGGAGCATCTGGGACCGGGAAGTCTGGCCCTTCTGGGAGACCCCGCCGAGCATCTCGTGAAAGCCGCCCGGGCGGTTTATGACGGCGAGCTGGCGGGCTTCGAAGCCGGGGCTCTTCATGAGAAGGAAGTCGGTGCCGAAGGCACCATATTCAGCCTCGACGGGGTGGACGGAGAGTTCCATGTCGCCTCCCACGGTCTCTATCAACTTCAAGATGCCTGGTGCGCCATCAAAGCCGGTTTGAGAGCCGGT
The DNA here is from genome assembly GCA_020431945.1 of Cyanobacteria bacterium HKST-UBA02. Next base: position 866 of record JAGQHH010000583.1, read on the forward strand.
CTCAGCTCTGATCAAGTCGGTCACGGACTGAGCCGCTATCGGCAGGTGAAAGGCCGCGGCAATACTTCTGTCACCGCATCCGGTGCACTGATCATCGACGAATCTTATAATGCCAATCCCGATTCGGTGAAATGCGCCATCACCGGTTTGGCTGACGAGCGCGCTTATCCGCATGCCCGCAAGGTCGTGGTCCTGGGCGAGATGGCCGAGCTCGGAGAAGCGGCACCCGGCTTGCACAGCGAGCTGGGAAAATGGCTGAAAGATCAGCCTCTCAGCCGTCTTATCACCGTCGGCAAAATGGCCGGCCTGATCGCCGACCAGGCAGAGGGCGGCTCCATAGAGATCAAGCGCTGTGCCGACATTCCGGAGGCCGCTCGGGCTCTCGAGTCCGATCTGGTCAGTGGGACCTGCATAATGATCAAGGGTTCGAACAGCACCAGACTTTTCGATCTGGTCTCCAATCTTCTCGAGTCAGCGACCTGAAGGGCAGCAGCCGGTCCGGCACTGCTCCGGGAGAAGTCCCAGGTCTCCACAGCTGAGTTTTTCGGTTAGTTCGAGCTCTTCCAGAACAAGCTGTCTGATCATATCGATGAAAGCCGGATGAGTGCCTACGGTTGCAGCGCGCACCAGCTCCACGCCCAGCTTCTCGGCAAGCTCGCTTGCCTGGATGTCGAGATCGAATTTGACTTCCATGTGGTCGCTGATGAAGCCTATCGGCTGGATGACGAAGGTATCTTCGCCGTCACCGGCCAGCTCCCTCATACGATCGAGTACGTCGGGCTCGAGCCAGGGTTGGCTCGGAGGACCGGAGCGGCTCTGGTAGACGACTTCATATTTCTCGATTGCATAATTCTCGGCTGAGGCAGCCTTTGCCACCAGCGAAGCAGCCTCTTTCAATTGTTTTTCGTAGAGACAGCCTTCAGCCATCGCCATCGGAATGCTATGGGCAGAGAACAGCACCCTGACCCGTCCGCGCCGGTCAGGCGAGATCTTTTCCAGGGCGATGCGGAGATTGTCGGCATTGGCTTCGATAAAGCCCGGATGGTTGAAATAAACACGCAGCTTTTTTATGGCGGGCGGATGCTTGCCCCGCTCTGCGGCGACTTTGCCGGCATTCTCGATATTCTCCAGGTACTGCCGGCAGCCTGAATAAGAACCATATGCAGAAGTCACAAAAGCAAGAGCTCGCTCGATTCCATCATCAGACATCTGAGAGAGGGTATCGGCGAGCATCGGATGCCAGTTTCGATTGCCCCAGTAGACCGGCAGATCGGGTCCGTCTATAGCGAATCGAGATTCGATGGCGGCGATCAGGTCGCGATTCTGTTGATTGATTGGCGATATGCCACCAAAACTCTCATAGTGTTTGGCGACGGCTGCCATGCGCTCCGGTGGAACGTTTTTGCCTCTCAGGACGTTCTCTAGGAAGGGGATGACATCATCCATTCCTTCGGGACCGCCGAAAGACACCAGAATTAGTGCGTCAAATCCTGATCGTGAGGTCAATTATTTAGTCGGCGCCTTCGTACCATACTTTCTTGTTTTTGTCCGTGGCCTTGGGCGCTTCGGAAAACGCTTTCGTAATCTCGCTCATGGCGCTCATTTTTGTTTTGTCGCCGTTCGGCTCGGGATTCTTCTTATCCATTACGAACTCCTGTAGTTAATACGAAAAAGATGGTGATTCGCTTGTCGCAAGGCAATTATTAATCCTGAGAGCGACAGGTCAAGTTAAAAAACCGGGCTTTCCTTAGATTTCGAAAATACGTAAAGCAGCTGGATCAACAGGTTGATATGTGGATCGGCACCAGTCGCGGTGTCGCGAAAAGCCGAACAAACCCAGCCCCCTGTGCGGGGATTCGAAGTTTTTAAGGGACGGGGCTTTTATCGCTTTCTTGCTTATGAGACCCACGGGGCTGGAAACCATAAGTTTTTTGCTTAATGAACTTTGGTTTCTTATTGTTTCTGCTCTTGAAGCTTTCTAGCCGGAGCGGCGACTCATCGGATCTTTACGGAGCAGATCATCGTGGCTGGAGCGGCAGACACGATTGAGCAGCATCTCGATGCTCTCGAACTGGACGACATTGTCTTCTTTGCCATCCATCCGGTCGAGCTTCGCAAGTATGTCCCGGGCGCCTTTCTCGTCGACTCCGTAGATTCTCCGGGTAGCTTCTATGCCGGCGCGCAGCTCGTCGCTGTCTTTCGACAGGTCGATACGGTCGTCGGGTCGGACTGTGCGAGCGTCATTCTTGAAGAGTCCGTCCATAAGGGTCAGTCCTTTGGAGCCTTCGCGGTTCACCTGAATACCGGTATGGCCGCCACTGGCATAGACATTGTCTTCCCGGGGCACCGCCACGGCGTCCAGTTTGGGAATGGTTGAGTCGGAGACATTGGCGGCAAAGCGCAGGAGGTCCCGGGCGTGCTCGCTTCGTACATATTCCGGCGAAGCCGACATGGTTGTGTGCACCGGCTTGATGCCTTTCTCCTTCAGGGCTGCTACGAACCTGGCGAATCCTTCTTCGCCTTTATATTCGGCCTGCGCCTTATAGGTCGTGTCGTAGCCGCGATTGTCGAAATAGTCGAGGTCTATGGAAGCGGCTACCCGTTTGCCTTCCATGTTGGGAAGCTCGTCCATGGTGCGTTTGTGGAATTTGACGGTGCGGTATTTGTCTTCGGAATAGTCCTTGGGCTTCTCGCCGGTGAAGATCTTGCCGCTCTCTTTATCCAGGTAGAGGTCCAGATCCGGCTTGGCATGGACCAGAACGCTGTCATAGTCAGGTAGAGGTCCTTTGAAATCGAAATAGTTGGCACGCACATCCGGATTGGATTTGAAAGCGTCAGGCAGGACCCAGTAGACCTCATTGATATTGGGATTTTTCTCCAGTACGGCATTGACCCACTGAGCA
>JAGQHH010000584.1 GCA_020431945.1 Cyanobacteria bacterium HKST-UBA02
GGTGGAGACTATTCGCAGCCGTCTGCCCCAGAGTGCCGGTGGCCGATCGAGCCCCCTATCGCGGTTTTCTCAAGACCCCATCGCTCTTACTTTTCAGTTCGTCCAGGCTTTTATCGGCATCGCTTTCGCAGTTGTCTTCTGGTCCTTCTTTCTCGATTTGAGGGCAAGTGTCCATAAGAGCGAAGACACCCTCATCGTGCTAATCTTCTGCGTCCTGATTTCGGCTCTGGTGGTCTGGCGAACGATCATGATCCTGCTCATGCCGAGACAGATCTCGGTGTCTCCCGGAGAGCTCACCCTTCAGACCCTCTTTTTCAAACGCAGCCTGACCTGGGACCAGGTGCTCAGCGTCAAGCCGACCATGCCTCTTCTACCGGACGGTTTCCTGATCCGCACAAAAAAATGGGCTTACCTGATCGGGGGCGGTATAGACGGAGTGGACGAGCTGGTCGAGACCCTGGCATCGAGAATTCCTCAGAAGAAAATCTAACGCTCGAAAAACTGTGCGATCATCCTGCGATGCAGTTCGAAGGCAATGTTTCCGGGCAACTCATGGAACTGGAAAGAGCGGACCTCACTGGCATCATCACCGGCTTTCATCCTGCCCGATGCAGCCCTGGCCAGATAGAAGAGAATCACGACATTGATGCCTCGCCCCGGCGAAAAAGCGCCCAGAAGGTCTCTGATCTCCACTTTCAAACCAGTCTCCTCGAATACTTCTCGAGCTGCTGATTCCTCGGGATTCTCGCTTGCCTCCATAAATCCACCGGGAAGACACCAGTCGTTGACGAAAGGCTCGAACTTGCGCTTGACCAGGACGAGTCCGTTCGCCATGGGCACAAGCGTGGCGGTCACCGGCTTCGGATTGTCCCAGTGCACGAACTCGCAAACTTTGCAGGCCAGTCTGTCCTTGCCTCCGATTGGAAGCAACCTCAAACTCTTGGCGCACATTGGACAGTTTTTCAAATCGCCCGTCCCGAGACGAGAAGACTCCATGGATTTTACCAAGTCCTGATGCCCAGTTATCAGAGACCGGCAGACCCCGGCAATTCTTAGGAAATGAGAAAATTTAACCTGTTGCAAAGCGGCAGAAAAGATCGATCATTGCAATTGGTAAACCCACCTGACATCCCTTCAAGGGCGCCGGACTGCCTTCCCGAGAAGTCTGATAACCGGACGATATACCCTTGCGTACTCGATCCTGGCTGCTAATATGTGCCTCAATGGTAGTACTAGATTCAATTTTTGATGTAGTCAATTCGCCCCAAATGTGGAATATATTTTCCGGTCAGAATCGCGGGAAATCTTTCCCTGAGGTGGTGTGAAACACCGCACCCTCGTATTCGAGGCTAGTAGGAGTCCTAGAATGAAACCGGAGCCCCTGGGAGACAACCAGTTCAAAGGTCTGTCCGCCACCGTCAAAGCGGAACTTGAAGGCAGAGCCTCAAGCAAAGAAGAGAGAGAGCGAGCCCGCTGCAGCAACGGCGTCTGCGAAGTTGTCTGGAAACCATCCGAGACAATCAGGTCCAGAAAAACCAGCAAGCAAGACTCGCTGGGACGCATAAGCTAAGCGATTCTAATTGTCAGCTCGAGATTTCTTACAGGCTGCGCTACCTGCGCAGCCTGTGTGCTGTTTGCACGAAATTCCTGCAGCAAGCCGCGAAAGCCTCATCCCGATTGCCCCGACGGCTTCGACATAGCAACCATGATCAGATTCTTTCTTGTAAGAGGCTTACCATGCTGAATATATTTCCTACGTTCCTGTATTTCGTGTTCTGACTTCAAGACTTCTCTCTCAAACCCGTCACTAACACTAAAAATCTTCGTTACAGTTGCCCTCCCGTGGCAACCAGAGGCTGGAGATCGTTCCATGTCTACCACCAATACGAGCCCCGCTCTTCGGAGGCTCTCGGTATTTGTCACCTTCCCCGTCGCCCTCGTCCTGGCATATCTGCTGATTCGCCTGATTCTTTCCTGGATTCTGGCGCCTCTAGTGGAGACATCTTCGCCTGAGGACATCATGGGCCACTGGACACAGCTCGTCTGCACCCTGCTCGTCGGTATCTGGCTCACTCTCAAGATGCGCCGTTCCGTAGCAAGCCTGATCGATCGTTTCGGCTTTCCAGGGCTGCATGAGCCGACACCGCTTACTATCATCCCTCCCACAGTCCGAGTCGGTCTGACAGTGCTCTTGAAGCGCAAAGGACGCTCGGAGTGGAAAGAAGTCATCGGTGTTCACGCTGACGCGCAGCTCATCGAGAATTTCTTCACCGACAGAGCTACTCGCCGACTGGAGCTCACCAACAGCAACAGGGACGTGATGATTCTCGAGAAACCCGCCCTTGTCGCGTTCGATAACTCCCACGATCGAGCCACCTTCGTGATCAAGTTCATTCGCGAAGGCAAAGTCCGTTTCGTCCTGGAGCCATGTCAGACCGACAGCGCTGTCTTCTCTTCAGACAACCAGAACAGCAAGGCGACTATCCAGTACAGGCTCGCCTTCGTCGGCGCCTCACCTGACAGAGTGGTCGGCTCCCTGAATGTCTTCGGGAAAAGCCGGATCATGCGCCGGATCTTCGTCAGCTGATGAACACCACTGATTTGTCTGGCAAAGCAAGAGTCCCTCCCAGAGGTCCTCTGGCTTTGCCTCTTGGTGGGTTTTCTACTTTCTCATATAGTATCTTTTCTTAAAGGAGTGAATTCGTCAAGATCACGCAGCCGCGCTTCCTGTCACTCGTTCGGTTTTCACCACCCGGCATTGCGCGGTAAAAGCCCTTTCGTCAAGACCTGGATATTGCCCGGCCGCCCCTTCCTGCTCCAGGTTGGAGTGAATGATTACACAAGCCGAGCAAGGACAAGAACACCCGCAACCCTAGACTGGCAAGTCACCATCAATGGAATTCAAAAGCGATGTCCGTCGTCCGGCGCACTACGAGGAAGTAGAGATGACTTATAGCTACAAGAGAAACCAGAGAAACAGAGCCCGGCTGATCGACAGGCTGATCGAGATCGAGGACAGGATAACTATCCTCGCCGGTCTGGATCTCGCCACGTCCAGAGCGCTTGCCGAGCAGCATTGTCGCCTGAACGCCAGGCGTGCCTCGATCCATATACACCGCTGGCTGGCGGAGCAGGCATACTTCCTGCATATCTTCGAAAGAGACACTAAAACCTATCCTCTTACCGAAGTAAGGCTGCCCGGTCTGCTCAGCCTCGCCACCAGAGCCGCTTATCACGACGCCCGACTGGCTATCCGCATCGCTCCATTCGGATCTATTCGGCAGAACGAGCAGGTGGAATACAACATCTTCGGACCGGAGGATCTGCCTGAAGCCATCGAAGGATTGATGCTGATCATGGGCGCACGAAGAATCAATCCGGCACTCATGCCGACAATCGAAGAATTGATGATGGAAGCCGCCAGCCGCAGGCTGAGACTCTCGATCGTCCTCCACTAACCCGAGAAAAACCATGACACCAGGCAAAGACCCGCACATGCGGGTCTTTTGCCTTTTTACGAGGTAAAAAAGCATGAACATACAAAACGCCTACCCGGGCTCCCAGGTCACCGCCGAACCATTTTCCATCGTCTTCGCCGGTGCCGGCTCCAGGGTGAAAGCCCGGCGCCGCTCCATCGTGGTGGATCAGGGGGCATCCAGCATCGAGAAAGACGACGAATGTATAGTGCTCGATCTGAGAAAAGTAGAGCCGAGACCGAGGCGCTGTTTCTTCGTCAAAGACCGGGCGACCTGCCCGCCCGGTTCGATAACCGTAGGTTATCCGGGTTCACGAATAAGCGCAGGAAAGGGTGCCACCATTCTCGCCTGCGAGGGTAGCCATATCGATCTCGAAGCAGGCTGCCAGGCCATGGTCGGCAACGGATCCACCGTCAAGACCGCCAGCGGATGCAGGGTGACACCGTTGAGCCCCTGCTCCCTGTGTCATTCCGGTTCCAGGAAACTGCGACCGGTTGCCGGTCTTGCCGGCGCGGACAGAGAATTCGAGCTTATTCACCAGGCCATTCACCATATCCTGGTCTATTAGTCGAATCCCGGACAAAGCACACCAGATACGGTGCGCTTTGTCGCTTCCGGGCATCATCCTATATCTTATCGTTGAGCACGAACCAACCCTAGCGCAACTCCGCCAGGCCATGACATATAACTCTTGTAAACCCGGAGAGTATCTCTATGGCTTTGGCCTTTCAGACATCATAGAGTCTCGATCAATCACTTTTCATTTTCCTGGAACCAGACAGCTTCCCTCGACACTCTCAAACGCAACAAGCACAAGAGTCAGTCACGATAACTTTCCGCCATCAGCGGAGAGAGTCTGGTTCTGCTTTCGGTCGACCTGACGGTCCGACCACGGACGCGTCTCGAATTCATCGAGACGCTGAATCTAACTCTGAACGAGGAAAACCTATGTTCGCAACAGTTCGACGCACACTCGACAGTGAGAAGCTCCCGAAGAACCCGATCCTGCGATTTCTGGCTCTGCTCTTCCTGGTACCGGCGACTCTGCTGGTCATGCCGCTCTACGAGCTCGGCAAGAGTCTGAGCAAGGAAGCCTACCGCGGCTGGGTCCGGGGCATCTTCAACGGTCTTTTCGGTTTCGCGCTCGGCATTGGCGCTTCGGTGCTGACCTCCAGCTATGTCGGCTGGACCATGGGGTGGAGCATCTTCGCCTGGTTCCCGGCAGGAATCGTGGCGTTCCTCCTCACCTTCAACATCATCTGGCCGGCAGCCTACCTCTACGTGGTTGACCCGGTCTACAAGGGGCTGGAGAAGTTCTTCAAGTTCACCAACCGGTGCGCCAAAGACCTCGGCAAGCCACTCTGCGACACCACCATCGAGCTGCTCTCGGCTCTGCCCGGCGCGGGCAAGCTCTGGGCATACGTGGAGGACAAGGAGAAGGGCTCGCAGTGGGTCAAGGGCGTGATGGTCTTCCTCACCGGCGCCGGCGTCCTCGGACTCGGTGTCTGGGCAGCCATCGCCGTCCATGCCCTGGTCCTACCCCTGGTGCCCGCCCTGGGTAGCGCCCTCACTCCGGCTGTAGCCAGCTGGGTGGCAGGCGGCATCCTCGGCCTGGTCCTGGCGGTACTCCTCTTCCAGCTCCTCGAACACGGGGACCTGCACTTCGCCGCTGTGGCTCTCACCGCCGCCGGCGTCTACACCGCCCTGCCCCTGAGCACCGCGGCAGTCTCCGCTCTGGGTCTGCCTGTCTGGTCGGCTTACATCGCCTGTGTCCTGGAATTCGGTCTCGGCCTCGCCTATGTCTATCCGGCAATCCATGGTCTTCTCAAGAGCGGTCTGATCAAGACCATTCTCGAAGGCATCAAGTGGATGCTGGAGAACACCTATGACGAGAAGGACCGCGAGTACCGGACCTTCTACGGCAATCTCGCCGCCCTCGTCGCAGCCGCCGCCCTGGGCATGGTCGCCCTCTTCGCGGTGTCGGTCTTTGCGGTGCTCCCGGCCTATGCGGTCTACGCTGCTGCCGTTCTGGTCCTTCTCTCTGCCTGGGTCGCCCTCGGAGATCTCTTCGACAGCGACGCCGGCGCAGTGGCCACCGGTCTGGCAGGCTCGGCCGTGGCCGGCTATTGCTTCTACAGCACCTTCCATGGTGCCTGGCAGGGCATCGTTTTCTGGCCGGCACTCGTCGGAAGCGTGGTCCTTACCTTCGCTCTGGGCGTCCCGGTTCTCTACAGCGTCCTGCGCCTGATCACCCGCCCCTGGCTTTCCGCGCCAGCCGGCAAGGGTCTCGACTGGCTGCACGAGCGCACCGAGAAGGCCGCCCGCTCAGTCTCCGACTGGTGGGACAAGCAGGTCATCAAGCGCTCTTACGATGACACCACTCCTTACCGTGAGCTCTTCGCCCACGGGACCAATTTGACCCTGGTCGGGCTCGCCATCTGGCAAGCCTGGCCGCGTCTGGCAGCCTGGGCAGCGGCTCCGGGCATCAAGACCATCGCCTTGTTGGCAGGTTTCGCCTTCCTGGGCTTCAT
>JAGQHH010000585.1 GCA_020431945.1 Cyanobacteria bacterium HKST-UBA02
GCTGCCGTCCTCCTGCTCCTCCAGCATGTAGACCGAGCTGGTGCGCAGGAGCTTCTTCGCGTCCTTGACGCCGGTGTCCCTGATGAGCATGGCCGGGAAGCTCATGATCATGTTGTACAGGTACGCCGGACCGGACAGAAGCACACCACCGGAGATGTCGGCGTCGATTTCGCCGATGGAGTCGACGATCATCCTCACCAGGAGGTCGATCGCCTTCACCTTGGCGTTACCGAGCTTGATCTCCTCGGCCTTCAGCTTCAGCGTCCCGTCCTTGTGCGCCTTCACCACAGCGTCCTTGACCGCCGCCACCAGCTCTTCCTCCAGACCCTTCACATCCGCGAAGATGTTGTGCCTGAATTCGTGAGCGAACAGCGGGAACATGAGCGCGATGACGTCGAGCATGTCGAACGGAATCTGCAGCGCGTGAGCACCGACCGGACCCTTGGAGCCCGGGATGGTGGCGAGGGACATGGTGGTCACTCGCGCCAGGAAGACGTCACCCACCTGGAAAGCATGGGTGTCGAGCTGAGGCTCGTGGTCTTCCTTCTTGTCCTCCTGCGAGGCGTCGGCCGGGTTGAGCTTCTGGAAGAGAAGGAACGCCTGCTCGTAGAAGAAGGCGACCGCATCCAGAATCTCGGCGTAGACGCCGTCACGGTACTGACCGAACGAGTCGGTGTAGACCTTGAGGATGAAGAGGATCTGCATCAGCTCCTGGTCGAGGAACTTGACCGCATGCTGGAGCAGAACCGGCAGAGGCACGCCCGGATTCTTGGCCGCGAGTTGCTTCACGACCTCAGGCAGAACCTCCTTGTAACGCGACTGAATCTGGTTGATGTGCATGGTCAAGCTGCTGACCGCCGGCTGGTACTTGGCGTCCATGTGCTTCTTGGCCCAGGTGACGGAGCCGACCATCTCGCCGAAGCGGCTGTCGAGCAGACCGTCGAACTGACGGCCCGTCATGAGCTGCTGCAGCCCGTCGGCGCCCTCGATCAGCGTGCGACCGAGTTCGTCGTCGGTCTCGTCGGGAAGACGAGGGATGATGCGGACGATGCCGCCGAGCGGGTTGTCGCCGGTGAGGCTCTCGAAAGTGATTGCCTTGTTACCGGTATCGCCCTCCTTGGCGGTCTTGCCGCGGCGGCTGCGGGTCTTGCGCGGCTTCTTGCCGATCTGGCCTTCGGCGCGCTTCACCACGTTGTTGATCAGGTCCTCGGCGCTCGGGAGCGGATACTTCTCCTTCCCTTCGCCGACGACATCGATGTTGCCGCAGGTGCTGCAGTGACCACCGGCCGACTGGACGATGGGCTTGCGGACCTGACGGTTGAGGTCATACGTTTTCTTCTTCATAGTAATCACCCTTTCGGATTTGGTTTGGGATTTGACAACAAAGAGGAGGGAGAGGACCATTCCTCCCCCTCCTGGTTAACGTCGAGATCGGGAACGACTTGCGCCGTTACCGCTGGAAACGAAGGTTGCGAGCCTTCAGGCGCAGAGCGCCGGCTTCGGCCTCCTTGGCCTGGGCCTCGTCCAGCCGCCAGGCTGCCCGGTAGAGGCGAGCCTCGGCTTCGATCTCGGCGGCCTGGGCGACGAGCTGCTTCGCCTCGCCGACATTGAAGCCGGGCGTGGGCGAATTGGCGTCGAACTTGTGGTCCGCCGTGTCGTCCAGGACGTCGATGAACCAGCCGTGACGTCCCTTGAACTGCAGCATCTTGACCAGGTAGTTGACGGTCACGGTGCAGTTCCGGAAGTTGATGCTGGTGATGTCGTTCGCCATGGCGAAGGCGATGAGCTGCCCGATGCCCTGGGCATCGAGCGCCACGTACTTGTCACCGGGGTCGACCGGGACAGGCACCATCAGGGCGTTCTGCTCCTGCCCGTAGACACGGTTCGTGCGGCTGAACACGAAATCGGGATCGTAGCCGCGCTGACCGTCGAACTGGAAGAAGTTGCCCTGCGCTTCGAAAAGAATTGCGTTTGCAGACGACATGTGTTGCTCCTTGGGTTTTTTGGTTTTGAGAAACAAAGCTGTGGCCGAAGGAGACCCGGCATCACTCGATGCCGGGTCTTCGACCGCTCAATTGATTGCGACAGGGGCTACCGGAGGCAGCCCCTGTCAGTCAGGTTGAGGACGCAAGACGTCCTTGGTTGGTAAGCCGGCAGCCTGGCTCACTCGGTCGAGGTATCGACCTCGACCGGATCGCTGGGGCTCGACATCGCGCTGGGCATCGGCGGCCTGCCGAACGGCCGGATCATCGAGATTTACGGGCCCGAAAGCT
>JAGQHH010000586.1 GCA_020431945.1 Cyanobacteria bacterium HKST-UBA02
CAGCGCACCAAGACCAATGCCCGTACCAGGCGCGGTCGCAAACGCGTGACGGTAGCCAACAAGAAACAAGCTCCCGGCAAGTAATCGGCCGTTAACGACGAGCAACACGATCGTTAATATTGGAGCGAAATTTCACGCATTTACTGACAATTCCTTTTAGAATCGCGTATTCGAGACATATATCCAAAGGGTAAACACAAGGCCATGGCTAAGACGGCAAAAGCTAGAACCAAAAAGAAAGAGAAGCGATATGTGCTGCAGGGCGTAGTCCACATCAAGAGCACGTTCAACAACACCATCGTCTCCTCCACCGATCCTCAGGGCCAGGTCATCGCCTGGGCTTCTGCCGGCACGGTCGGCTTCAAGGGCGCCAAGAAGGGCACCCCGTTCGCCGCTCAGCAAGCCGCTGACACCGTCGCCCGCCGCTCTATGGACCAGGGCATGCGTCAGGTGGAAGTCCTGGTCAAAGGACCCGGAGCCGGACGTGAAACCGCCATTCGGGCACTCCAGGCCGCCGGTCTCGAGATTACCCTGATCAAAGACGTGACCCCCATCCCGCACAACGGTTGCCGTCCGCCCAAGCGCAGACGCGTATAAGCTTTAGAAGAGAGGAGATTCGGAAGTTGGCTAGATATACGGACGCTGTTTGCAAGCTCTGCCGCAACGAAGGAGTAAAGCTCTTTCTGAAAGGCTCGCGTTGCTATACCACCAAGTGCGCCATCGAGAGACGCCGCTACGGTCCCGGCCAGCACGGTCAGGCCCGCAAGAAGCATTCTGAATACGCTCTTCAGCTTCGCGAGAAACAAAAAGTACGCCGCGCATACGGTTTGCTCGAGGCTCAATTCTCGGCCTTCTACCGGGTAGCCTCGGCACAGAAGAAAGTTCCTACCGGTCTCAAAGTTCTTCAGCTCTGCGAGTCCCGTCTCGATAATATCGTGCACCGCTCCGGTCTGGTTCCCTCCCGGGCCCAGGCTAGACAGCTCATCACCCACGGTCATTTCACCGTCGACGGCGTCCGCTCCTACTCCCCTTCCCATCAGCTCAAGCCCGGGCAGGTAGTGGGTGTCACCGAGAAGAGCAAAAAGCTGGTCAAAGCCCTCGTGGAGAACAATCCTTCCCAGGCAGCTCCCAACTGGATGACTGCCGATCTCGAAAATCTCACCACGTCGATCGTCAATCCTCCTTCCCGGGAAGATCTCGACCCGACCATCAAAGAAGCCCTCATCGTTGAGTACTACTCGAGAAGATAGGCTCCAATCAGAATCAACGGCGCACCCCCCAAGAAACTGGAAGCGAAAAAACGTGAACAACGATTTCAATCGCCCTTACGGCATCAATATGAATACTGGAATGACCAGCGGTCTCGGAATGGGAGGCGGCATGGGCGGCAGCATGAGCGGCGGCGGCATGGGCGGCGGCGGTGGTATGGACTACGGTCTGGAGACCAGCCCCAGAGAGCCCATCAAAATCAAATGTCTCGAAAATAAAACTCACGCTGACGGCTCCATCTACGGCAAGTTCGTGATCGAGCCCCTGGAGCGCGGCTACGGCACGACCCTGGGCAACAGCCTCCGTCGTGTTCTCCTTTCGCACCTGGAAGGCTCGGCAGTCACCGCCGTGCGTATCGACGGTATCACCCACGAATTCACCACCGTCCCCGGTGTCGTCGAAGACGTCATCGATGTGATGCTCAATCTGAAAGGGCTCGTCGTCAAGACTTTCAGCCCCGATCCTCAATATCTTCATCTCGATGTCGAGCGTCCCGGTCCGGTCACCGGCCGTGATATCTTCTGCCCCGCCGATGCCACCATCATCAATCCGGACTGGCAGCTCTGCACCCTGGCAGAAGGCGGTCGCATCCGCGCCGAAATCACCGTGGAGAGAGGCCGCGGCTATGTGCCCGCCGACGCCCACAGCCAGTACAAGCAAGCCATCGACGTGCTTCCCATCGACGCCGTCTATATGCCTGTTCGCAAAGTTTCTTATACCGTCGAGCCTACCCGGGTCGGCGAGTCCACCGACTACGACAAGCTCACCGTGGAGCTCTGGAGCAATGGCGCCATCGACGCCACCGAAGCAGTCTCCCAGGCAGCCAGACAACTGATCGAGCACCTGGTCCCGATTGCCGAGCTTTCGGGCAAACCCATGGTGCCCACCACCACCCAGCCTCAACAGCAAGAAGGCAAGCACAGCTCCATCTCCATCGAAGAGCTCGAGCTCTCGGTGCGCGCCTACAACTGCCTGAA
>JAGQHH010000587.1 GCA_020431945.1 Cyanobacteria bacterium HKST-UBA02
ACCGCGGCCGACCTGATCAAGATGGCCATGATCGAGATCGACCGCTGGATCGAGCGGGAAGGCCTGCGCGGCCAGATGATCCTCCAGGTCCACGACGAGCTGGTTCTCGATGTCCCGGACAGCGAAATCGAGGCGACCAGGAAGATCGTGGTGGAAGCAATGGAGCTCGGTCAGCCGCTCTCAGTGCCACTCAAGGTCGATTGCGGCGTGGGCAAGAACTGGATGGAAACCAAATAGTCAGCGGAGCTCGAAAGACTTCATGATATCGGCTCTCTGGCGCAGCATGGTCTTGCGCACACCGGCAACGGCGGGAAAGCGCTTGATCAGCTTTTCGCACTGCTGGTTGATCATCAGAGCTCGATCGTAGTCCTTGCCGAGGATCTCCATGTGGGCCGCGACTAGAAGAGCGGAAACTGCGTCTCTCACCTGGCTATCAGATTTGCGGTCGAACAGGGCGATACCCGGCTCGGCTCTGCGTGTCCAGTCCAGAGCCTCCTCCGGTTTGTCGAGATAGCGGTAGCAGTCTCCGATCCGAACCGCAGCCATGGCCGTTCCGAAATCCCGGTCGATATCGTTTCGAGCAAGCAGGGCGGGACCCTGAGCCACCGCTTTCTCCAGATAGGGTTTTGCTTTCTCGCTCTCATTTCTTCTCAAATAGAAATCAGCTACGGTCCTGTTCCACATTACCCGCTCGCGCTCGTATCCAGGTCTGGCATCGAGCCGCTCCATTGCCAGAGGCGCTTCCCTGGCCACACGATCCGGACGGTCAGCCTGTATTTCCAGCAAGAGTAGAGCGCTCCGGGCATCCGTCTCCATATCCCTGAGATTGGCACTGACCGCCAGGTCTCGACACTCCTCGAAATAAGAGCGGGCACGATCGAGCCTGCCGAGATTATGCTCGGCATTAGCCAGTTGTCTGAGAATATATGTCTTCTTTCCGGCATCGATACTGCGACGGTGATTGATCATGGCCAGGTCTCTCGCCGCTAAGGTCCTGGTCTTCTGAAAATCACCGGCGATGATGGCATCATCGGCAGCCTTGCTCAGAATGTAGTATGGATCGGGATCAAGGGTCACCTTCAGGAGCTCCGGTCTCTCACATAAATAAAGAAGATCATCGGGACCGATCTTCGGGCAGCCGACCAAACCGAGTTCGCTAAGAGCCGGAAGATGAGCGGCGAGCTTGATCAGATCATCACGGCTCACGCCGGTGCGATGCAGACGCAGATACTTGAGAGTGTCCAGGTGGTAGAGCCTTTTGAGCGAATTCGAATCGATGGCGGTTTCGGAGATATCGAGAAGCTCGATTCTGTCCAGCTTCTCGATACCGGCAAGGGTCCTGACCCTGGAGCCACGCAAATAGAGCTCCAGCATATTAGGATAACGGCTTAGCGAGGGAAGGGCATCATCGGTGATCTCGTCTTGATCGATCAGGCGGACGACTTCGATCTTGTCCGAAGCAGGGGCCCGCTTCATATCCTCGTCGCTGACCTGCCTGATGATATCGTCGAAGATCAGCTTAGTAGCGCCCGCCTTGACGCCGTCGAAACCCGGCTTGACTAGATCCGGCTCCAGTTTCTTGTGGGGCCACTGAGGCAGCGGCTTCTCCTGTTCGGTGGACCGGCCGAGATTAACCGCCAGTGGCACCGTCAGCAACACCACCGTAATTAGGGCAGCCAACGCAATCGGCAGCAAGAGGGTCTGTTTGCCGCTAGCAAGTAGAAAGAAAGACGGCTGAGCCTCTTCCTCCTGGGACTGGCTCTCCCGGGAGTCCTCAATCTGCGATCGCAGGCGCAAGGCCACGCTCTCGAAACTGTCCGGTCTCCGGGCCG
>JAGQHH010000052.1 GCA_020431945.1 Cyanobacteria bacterium HKST-UBA02
AGCGGGAGAGAGCCCCGAGCCAGTCTGCTGGCCCGGGGCTCTCCGGTCAGTTGGAATCCCAGGTCTCGATGGAGCCGTCGGCATTGCGCTTGATCACTACATCCCCGGAACGATGTCTTTTCGCTCCGGCTTTCGCTCTGGCTTTCGTTCCGGCTTTCTTTCCGGCTTTCGTTCCGGTCGGGGACGCTTTCCCGGCTGCTCTCTTTTTAGCCACGGATTTTTTCGAAGTCTTGCTAGTGCCCGATGCACCGCGGGTGTAATAGCTGTCGCTCGTATCATAAGTCTCGATACTGCCGTCCGGATTGCGTTTGACCACAACGCCATCGCTATGCTTTTTGACATAGGACTTTGCCGGAGCCGACCGCCTGGACGAACTTGCCGGTACTCCACCTCCCTCCGCAGCATCGTAGGTCTCGATACTACCGTCGGGGTTTCTCTTGATCACCACGCCATCGGATTCGGTCTCGGTCTGAGCCGGACAGGGCCCGCTCAACCCGAGCAAAAGCCCGAGAGCCAGAGGAATGCCAGTAACTGAAAGAAAAGCGATGCGGTTCATAGAGCTGTATCTCTTATACGTCTACAAACAGCATGCCCTTATTTGAGAAGTTTGTCCAGAAGCTTCATTACCCTGGCGTCGTTAGGATCGAGCTCCAGGGCCTGGCTCAATACAGCCGAAGCTTCTGCGGTTTTGCCCTGATCGTTGAGGACCCGGCCGAGATTGTAAAGAGCGTTCTCGTAATCAGGCTTGAGCTTGACGGCCGCTTGATATTGCTCGACAGCCTTATCCTTGCTCTTGGCGGCATCCAGAGCATTACCGTATACCACATGATAGATCGGGCTCTTATCATCGATTCCCACGGCACGCTCGGCTTCGGAGACAGCCTCGTCGACTTTGCCGCTGTCGAGAAGCACGACGCTCAAATTAGAGTGCCCGTAAGGGATGGTGTCATCAAGCTCCAGGGCTTTGCGCAGCTCCGCCTCGGCTTCCTTGAGCTTGCCGTTCTGGCGCAGGGCCCAGCCCAGGTCGTTATGGGCGTCGGCGCTATTGGGATTCTCTTTGACACGCTTTCGCGATGCCTCTAAGGATGGTGCCCCCTGGGCATTTCGCCGCCAGTTTCCTTTGCGACCCTCTCCGTAGCTCTTCTCTTCCTTGGCCCCTTCTTGCTTGGGTTCTTTGCCGAAAGCGGCTTGCTCGGCTGAGACCGCGAGCGAAAGGGCTAGAGAAAGACAACTCAAAACGAATACGCCAGATCTAAGGCTCATCAGAAAGACCTCCCGGACCGTTTACCTGAGCCGACTATTATACTCAGCCCGGAGGTCCGAAAATCGACCAGACACAAAGAAGCAGTCCCACTGCCACGATTCCCAGACCGAAAACAGTCGACTCCAGGACATTCTTGGCATCCTCGAAAGCCTGCTTGCAGATTACGGATCCGCCGAAGACGAAGACGGCTCCTACGATAAACATGATAATGCTCTCTACTATCATGCTCGAACTACCCGATCAGGACTCGCCGGCCTCGCCGGGCTTGGGCGGAAGGCTGCTGAAAAGAAGAGTCGCTATAAAAAGAAACACAATGGCTATTCCGAAGAGAAACCGGTCGATAAGGGCCTTCTCATGAGCGATCTGGCCGTCCTGAATGATTTCACCGATAGATTTGACATCGTCATCCCGATTAGCGCCGGCTTCCACTGTCGATTTCTCGACATTTGCAGCTTGATTCTCGACAGGCGCATCCTGAGCAATACCCAAGGGCACAGGACCGAAAAGCAAGGCAGCAAGCAACATCGGCGCGATGGCGGCTCTAAAGGCTCTCGAAAGTTTCATTTTGCCCTCTATCTAGAAAACCGTGGGCGTGTATCAATAACATTGTAACTGAGGGTCAGCCAAAGCTAATCGGCAATCGTTTGCGGCCCCAGTCACCCTTGCGGTTCTCGAAAACACCCGGAATCCTTGTCTTGCACTTCATACAAGCCTGATCCCTGATTCGATACTTGCCAAGATCGTACCAGTCTCGCTCGATGACCAGCTCGTTGCAATTGTGGCAATAAGTGCTCTGCGATTTGACGTCATGTACGTTTCCGGTATAGACATAGGCGATTCCCTCGCCAAGAGCGATTTCCCGGGCCCGCTTCAGAGTGGCGGGCGGCGTGGCCGAATGGTCCATGAGGCGGTAATCGGGATGGAAAGCCGTGAAATGGAGCGGCACGTCCACACCGAGATTAGCCACGATCCAGTTGCACATCGCCTTGAGCTCGTCGTCCGAGTCGTTCTCCCCGGGAATAAGAAGAGTGGTTATCTCGAGCCAGACATCCGTCTCATGCTTGATCCATTTGAGGGTATCGAGAACCGGCTCTAGATTTGAAAGAGTAAGCTTCTGGTAGAACCTCTCGCTGAAAGCTTTCAAATCGACATTGGCAGCATCGAGAAGTGAATAGAACTCGGGTCTGGCCTCCGGCGTTATGTATCCGGCGGTGACAGCAACGTTTTTCAGACCCCGCTCCCGGCAGGCCCTGGCTGTATCCACCGCATACTCGAGCCAGATGACCGGGTCGTTGTATGTAAAAGCTACGCTCCGGCAGCCGAGCCTCTCCGCCGCTTCAGCGATATCTTCCGGGCCGGCCTCCTCGCTCAACCTCTCGATCTCGCGAGACTTGCTGATGTCCCAGTTTTGACAGAACTGACAGCCCAGGTTGCAGCCGGCGGTGCCGAAAGACAGAATCGAAGTGCCCGGCAGAAAGTGATTGAGAGGCTTTTTCTCGACAGGATCGACACAAAAGCCGGTGCTCTTGCCGTAGGTAGTCAGATACATCTTGCCCTCGAGATTCTGCCTCACAAAACAGAATCCCCGGTCTCCCTCTTTCAAGACACAGGCTCTGGGGCAGAGATCGCAGAAAATTCGAGGGTCCTCTCCTTCCTCCTCGAGAGGGTGCCAGTAGCGTCCCTCGATGATATGAGGATCGGAGCCGAAGAATTTCGGCGTGCCTGCACGAATATGCTCGAGTTCTTCCATTTGCTGCACCGGCGCAAGGGGACCTCACTTTTCAGTATAAACTCTGTCCAGAAATCCGCCCCTGCGTGTAGATATAAACGACGGATCTAATTCTCTCAGGCCAAGGCGGGAACCGAAGTGACGGACAAACCAGTTGATTCTGGAACAAAGGAAGTTCAGGCGAACAACCTGAACGCGGAAGCCGCCGAATCCCTGTCTACCAAAAAAACAGGAAACGCTCTCCTGGACATGTCCGAAAGCACCGGGGGCTCCTGCAAGGTCGAGGAGCCGGCCAAGAACGGACTGACAGCCGGCGACCTGGCCAGCATCGGCAGCGCCATTGCCTGCGGCATGCCCTCCCTCTGGGCCCTGGGGAAAGTAGCGAAAGTCTACACAGACAGCTATATGACCGCCGCCACCCTGGGCAAGCTCGAGGAGAAAGCGAAAAGCGCGCCTCCGAAGCCGGATAGCACTAAAACAGAGACAGAGCAGAAACAAGACACGACAAAGGCCCCGGTCAACACCGAGACGAGACCGGCAGGCGGCACCGCAACTGAGAACAAAACCGGAACGGAAACAAGCCCGGGCGCCGGGAGCGAAATCGGTGCCTGCGCGGCGCCTCAGTCCCTGGAGCTGAGAGATCTGCAGTGGGCCATAGACGAAGCCGAGCGCGAGCGGGATGGTAAAGGAGGCTTGCTTGACGGTCTGAGACAGCAACCTACTTGTCTTTCCGGAAATGACGAGAAGTTTCTCCAGATGGTAGTGGGTGACAGGGATTCCACCCGACGAGCCGATGCGGTCCGCTCGGATGATGGTTTTTGCAATATGGATCTGACCAACGAAGACTGGCTCACCATCGGTAACCTCATGAAAGGCGACCCGAACAGCGGTCTCGAGGCATTCCCCAGCACCGTTATCGGAGACAGCCAGAGCGACAGAGCCGACTCCGTCAGGGCCGGCACCTCAGAAATCAAGACAGATGGCGATAAGATCACGGTCACGGATCAGGAAAACGGCATCAGAACCTTCAAGGAAGGCATCGGGACCGTGACCACTCTCGGCAATGGCGGGGAGATCAAGACAGACGGCCAGACCACCACTTATGACACACCGGACGGAGTCCGACAGGTGACCATCGACAGAGACGGTCCCAATACCTATCGCCTCACGGAGAACCGCTTTGCCAAGAAAGTCGGCGACGTGGTGGAAATCTACGACGCCTCGGGCGAGCGCATCGGTAGAGTGACAAAACGTGAATACTATCGCCGGGAATGAGACTATGACATCTTCATGCTCCGGGACGCCAAAACCGCCGAAGACGCTCTGGAAGCCTGGCGGAGAAACAAGGGGCTCCTGCAAGAAGGAGCAACCAGCATTCTCTTCAGAGATAATGGTGCTTCGATCGTGGATAACGACAAGACCACCATCAATTTCGATGTCACCGAAAAGGGCGTCCGGTATGCCATGCGGATCGACGATAAGCGTCAGCTGGTCCAGGACGAGCAGGGCAAACATTTCATCAAGGAAGAAGGGAAGCCGGATATAGAGCTCAGCGAAGAGCAGGTAAACGAGATCTTCAAGCCCATGGGCAGAAAAAGAGCTTTCTTCGAGCACGTTATGGAAGCCCTCAAGAGCGGTCGCATGACCCTCGGTCAAACAGTAGTCACCATGAACCGGAGCGGGGACGGCGCTCCTTCTTCTGATTCAGCCAGCCCCGAATCAGGCGACCTGCCACCGGTGGCCCACACGACCTATGAGATCGAGAACACCAGCACCCGCGACCGGGAGACCTTCGATACCGATTCAGGCACACTCTCTCTGGCCCGCGGCGATGAGACTCCGGCTGTGATCGACCCGGACCACACCTTCAATATCACAACTTCTGCCTACCGGGTCGAGAACGACCAGGTGATCATCCCCGGTCAGGGCGAGGGACAGGACGTACGCATCGAGGACAATGGCACCGTCCACCTTCCCAACGGAACCACCATCACAACCGGCGGGCGGATCAGCCTGAGCGATGGCACCACCATCACCGAGGCCGGCTCCATTATCGACAGCAACGGCAAGACCATCCACGAAGCCGGCAGCAGCGAAGCCATGACCAAAACCATGGACAACTATGTCTCCTTCGCCCAGAGCCTGGCCAATTCGGTGGCGGCCCGGGCGTGCTCCGGCGGCACTGTGAGTTTATCGGACATTGCCATGATCAATGCCAATATGTCCATTCTGGCTAATTTCATGGTCTTCCTGAGCAATTCCGGCGACCTCGAAGCAGTCCAGAGTATTCGCAATTCCTGGGGTCTGCTCAAAGATTCCCTCGACAGAGCCGAGCAGAATCTCCGAGACAAGAACACGCGCCTGCGCCTGGCCGACGACCAGGTCTCCGCCGCATACCAGGTCATAGCGAGCAGTAAACCA
Source organism: Cyanobacteria bacterium HKST-UBA02 (assembly GCA_020431945.1). The sequence goes on from JAGQHH010000052.1 coordinate 5,415, forward strand.
GACAGGCTGGCGAGCTGAGCCGAAAAGATCTGATTAGAGACTTTATTAAAAGTGGTACATACCTCTTGGAGTCGATCCAAAGGGCGAAAGCCCTTCGACCCTTGCGAGTTGATTGATACAACCCGGTCCTGCGGCCATTCCCAGAAAGGGAATCCCTTATCGATGTTTCGACCGAACCGACCCCAGCCTGCGAGATCGCAGACATCATCGACGTTGAAGCTGCCACAGCTTTGGAATGTTCCGAGCCTGGAGCATGTCGTATCCATGCTCCAGAAAGCTCAGAAAGACTTGAACAAGGTCATCGAGCAGTACTGGTCCGTGGAAGGACAGGACAGACTCCTCATCCTCACCGTCATCTGCGACGAGTCGGGAGATCCCCTCTGGACACTCTCAGAGAGCAAGATCACCGACACACAGGCGCTCTGGGAGCACCGCACCAGCGACACAGCCCTGATTCATACCCTCATTCTGGGCGAGAGCACAGGAGAGGTTACAGCCTCGGTCTCCAAGACCACCTCCGACTTTTCCACCAGTATCAGCCTTCGCTTCGAGAACGAGGCCAGGCCAGAAACAAAGGAAGAGATCCAGAAGACGACTACCTCCACCCACCTGGCTTTCGAGAACTCCGAGGACGCCATCCTCCAGGGCGATGTTCGCAAAGTCCAGCTAGCTAACGTCTTGCAGAGCATCCAGATGGGCAAGATGACCGGCCGCCTGGCAGTCAGGAGCGAAGGGACCGGAGTGGACATCTACTTCGATGACGGCGAGCCGGTCCACGCCACCGACGGGATCGACCGGGGCGACGAAGTGCTCATGGACCTGATCTGTCTGACCTCCGGCAAATTCCAGTTCATGCAGGACGAGCGGACCACCGATCGGACGGTGGTCAGGCCGCTCGAGGCTCTATTGATGGAAGCGATAAGCCTGGTCGATCAGAGCAATTTCCTCGAGAAAGAGGGCTTCAGCCGGGACTCCTATCTGATTCCCAGGAATGCTGCCATCGACGAGACCGAGCTCATGTCGATCCTTTCCCGGGGCATTCCCATAGACCAGAACCTGCAGAGACAGTTTTTGCGTGCCATCGGCGAGTTCAAGCAGTTTACCGAGGTCCTGAGAGTCAAGCCTCTCAAGCGTTCGGAGTTTATCCCCATTCTCTTCAACCTGGTCACTCTCAACCTTCTCAGGATTTCGGACAAGCCGCCCCAGATCGTCAATCAGGGCCCGGCTCTTGAAGAGCATTCCATCGATTACCGGGCACTGGAAGCCACGCTGAAACCGATCATGCGCCCGGAAACAGGCATTCTCACGTACCCGGCATTCCAGTTCTTCCTGGCCCAGGAATGCTATCGCTACGAGCTCTGCGGCATTCCGGCATCGCTTGTGGTCTTCAGTATTCGGCGAATCGCGTCGGAAGAGCCCATGGTCAGTCTCGACGTCAGAGACCTCATGGCTGCCATAGCCGCCATCAAGCGCCCGATAGACATGCTCGGTCACTTCCAGACCTTCGACTACGGTCTCATCCTCCCCAATACCGGCACCCGGTCCGCAGCGGTGTTCTGCCAGCGTGTCCAGGACACTGTCGCCTCCAGCGAATTCTCCTCGGGAATGAAAGGCTCCGAGGTGGTTCTGAGCTTCGGTATAGCCGGCATTCCGGAGAATTGCTCATCCATGGGTCAGCTCCTGCCGGCGGCGGACCAGGCCAAGAAAGCCGCCGAAACCTCCTCGTCTCATCTGGTCCTCTTTCAGAGCCGCTGATAAAAATGCGTAGCTCATGACCACTTACCGGGAATAACTGTCTAATATATGGACAGTCTGATCGCCCAGCGAAGCAAGCATGCCTCTCATCAACTACGCCAAGCGCGAAATAACCTATAAGCTCGTCTACTATGGCACTGGTCTTGGTGGCAAAACCACCAACCTCAAATATATCCATGGTCAGGTCAATCAAACCTGCCGGGGTGAGCTCATTTCTCTGGCTACCGAAACCGAGAGGACGCTATTCTTCGACTTCATGCCCCTGGAGCTGGAGCTGGTCAACAACTTCAGAGCGCGAATCGCCATCTACACGGTTCCCGGACAGGAAGAATACGATCTCTCGCGCAAACAGATCCTTCGCGGCGCCGACGGTATCGTCTTCGTAGCCGATTCCAGCTCTCTGCGCATGGAAGAGAATATCCGCTCCCTGAAGAACATGCGTGAGAACCTGGTTTTCAACAAGCTTCGCCTGGAGGAGATCCCCTGGGTCCTGCAGTACAACAAGCGCGACCTGGCTGATGCCGTGTCTGTGGATCGACTGGAGCACGACCTCAACCAGGCCAGGGTGCCTTACTTCGAAGCTGTGGCCCTAGAAGGACTGGGTGTTTTCGCCACTCTCAAGTCGGTGATCAAAGAAATGGTCAACCGCACCAAAGCACCAAGATAACTTCTGTCATTCGAGTCCGTACCTGGTCAGGGCCTGATTCCAGACTCCTTTCGACCGTAGAATCAACTCGACTATTTCACGGACGGCTCCGCGCCCGCCACTGGCAGTGGTGACATAGTCGGCCCGTTCTCTCAGCTCTGGTCTGGCATTGGCCACGGCGCAACTGAAGCCGGCTTTGCGCATCAAAGGATAGTCGGTGAAATCGTCCCCGACGAAAGCAACGCTATCGGTCTCGAGTCCTTCTTTCGCCAGGATCTCAGCGAAGGTCGCCTCCTTTTCGAGGAAGCCCTGGTATACATGCGTGATCCCGAGAATACGAGAGCGCTCGGTGGTAGCTATCGAGTCGCGGCCTGATATGACTCCTGATTTGAATCCCAGGGAGTGAAACATCAAAAGACCGAGACCATCCTGAGAATCGAAATGCTTGAACTCCTGGGGCTTGCCGTCCCGGTCGCTGATATAGGAGAGCCGCCCGTCGGTGAGGACACCGTCCACATCCATGAGAAGAAGCTGCACCGCCGCCGCCTTGGTCATGATCTCCGCGCTGATTTTCGCCTGCTCGTTCATGGTTTGCCGCCCTGTTTTCTTTACGTATAATTTCTCAATAGTGCTCGATCACAGGCTTTCTCATCTCAAACTCCTTATTATGTCACCTATGAAAGTATTGGACATACAAGCCCTGGACCCGGGCGATCCCCTGAGTAGCGCCGTCAAGGAGTTCGAGACAGGCAAGCCCGACAGGGTCGTCAAGTGCGACATTCTCATAGTCGGAGGCGGAATGGGCGGCGTCGCTGCGGCGCTCTCGGCAGTGGCGGACTATTTTCGCGATTCTGCAGGAGGACGAAGACCCTCGAAGCTCTCCATCTGCATGACCGAAGAAACCAACTGGCTGGGCGGTCAGATGACCAGCCAGGCAGTCTCGGCTCTCGATGAGAACTGGCTCGTGGAATCCTGCGGAGCCCCGGCATCCTACCAGGAGATGCGCCGCCAGATAAGAGAGTATTATCTCGAGCGATTCATCATCAACAAGAATGCCCGGATCGATAAGAAGACCTTCAACCCGGGGACCTGCTGGGTCACCCGCCTGGCTTTCGAGCCCAAAATCGGTCTGGCGATTCTCGATCGTCTCTTGAAGCCGGCAGTGGATTCTGGTTCCCTCAAGATCTTTCACCGGCACAAAGCTGTGAGCGCGGCCGGCAAGAAGAGCCCGGACGGCCGGGTACGGGTCAAATCAGTATCGGCAATCGATCTCGACAATGGAGAGCTCACCGAATTCCGCCCCAAAATCTGCCTGGATGCCACCGAAATTGGTGACATGCTGCCACTCTGCAAGCTCGCCTACAGCTCCGGGGAGGAGTCCCGGGAGCAGACAGGAGAGCCGCACGCCGCCGAGGTTCCGGATCCGGAGAATGTCCAGGACATCGTCTATCCCTTCGTCGTGGAATGGCGAGCGGGGGAGAACCACACCATCGATAAGCCCGAAGGCTATGACGATTTTGTAGAAGCCAATCAATATTCTCTTCTCGGCTATCGCATGTTCGTCTCATCCCTGGAGCACCGCGACGACGGCACCACCAGGGAGCTTCTGCCGTTCTGGACTTACCGGCGACTGATCGATAAAAACAATTTCGAAGATCTGAACTACGCCAATGACCTGGCCATGATCAACTGGGAAAGCAACGATGTCCGCGATGTGAATATCATAGACAAGTCGCCGGAGCAGATAGCAGAGAATCTCGCCCGCGCCAAAAAAGTCAGTCTCGGCTTTCTGTACTGGCTGCAAACCGAGGCTCCCCGGGATGAGGGAGGCAAGGGCTATCCCGAGATGAAACTGCGCCCGGACATCCTGCAGAGCGACGACGGTCTGGCCAAGCATCCTTATATCCGGGAATCGCGCCGTATCAAAGCACTGAATGTGGTGAAAGAGCAGGATATCGGCAAAGGGCATGTGTCGGGCGTAAGAGCCAGACCATTCAAAGATTCTCTGGGAATCGGTCATTATCCGATCGATATCCACGGCAGGCAGGTCCCCGGTGCCGCTCAGGCCACGGCGCCCTTCCAACTGCCTTATTCGTGCCTGATTCCCCTGGACGCCGAAAATCTCCTGCCCGCCTGCAAAAATATCGGCGTTACTCATATCACCAACGGTGCCTACCGGCTCCATCCGATAGAATGGTCGATAGGCACTGCCGCGGGGCTGATAGCTCGCTATTCGATAAGACACAATTTGCAGCCCGGCAAAATCTCGAAGAACCTCGGCAATCTCATCGACATCCAGAGAGAGCTCGCCGAGGCGGGCAATCCTCTCTGCTGGTTCGATGACGTTCCCACCGACCATCCTTCCTTTGCGGCGATTCAAATAGTCTCTCTTTTCGACCTGATCCCTCCGGATGAGGACAGTCTTTCCTTCCGCCCGGAAGACCCCCTGAGTCGCCGCCAGGCTGCTCAGATTCTCGACCGCCTGATCAAAGATCGAAAGTCGAAGTCCTGCTTCATAGCCGACATAGACGAAGACGCTCCGGAATTCGATTATGTCGCCAGAGTCGTCAACACCGGCCTGATGGAGCTGGATGATATGGGCAATTTCAATCCGGAGGACCTGTTCTCCCAGGGCGATTTCGCTATCTGCGCCCGGAGCAAGACCTTCAGGCTGCCCCGGCATCAGAGCGTCTTTCTGGACTCCCTGGACGACGAGCAACGCGAAGAAAACGGTCACGACTATCTGGAGATCAGCCGCGCCGAATTCGCTCAGTGGCTCTATACCGTCGTCTCATACAAAAAGAAATGGGACGACCTGGCCCTCCGCTCAGTAGCCAGAAGCGCTATCTAGAAAGTCTGGTCTGTGGGTCTGATGAGGATCTCGTTGACATTGACGTGCGCGGGCTGGCCGGCGGCATAGACGATGGCGCTGGCGATATCCTCGGACTGGAGCGCCTCCATGGTAGCCACCCATTTCTTGACGGTATCCTTTGTGCTCGAATCGGCGATATGGTCAGTCAACTCGGTGAGCACCGCCCCCGGTTCTATGACCGTGACCCTGATCCGATCCGCTGCGAGCTCCTGTCTGATCCCATCGGAGAATGCATTGACGGCGAACTTCGTAGCGCTGTAAACCGCGCTGCGAGAGCTCACCAGGCGACCCGATACCGAAGAGATATTGACGATATTACCGCCCTGCTTCTTCAGCTCCGGGATCGCCGCATGGGTAAAATACATGAGCCCCAGAACATTGATGTCGATCATGTTCTTCCAGTCGCTCACATCGGCGCTGGCGACCGGTCCGACATACATGACCCCGGCGTTATTGACCAGGATATCGAGGCGTCCGAAACGCGCCACCGTCGCAGATACGGCTTGGACGGCAGCTTCGTTTTCACGGACGTCGCCCTCTATCACCAGAGCTTTCTTGCCGGTCTCGTCCTCGATGCGGGCGGCAAGATCCTCCAGGCGTTCTTTGCGCCTGGCGAAAATTGCCACCGCGCATCCGCTGACCGCCAGCGCCATGGCCGCTGCTTCGCCAATGCCGGAAGAGGCCCCGGTGACAAGCGCTACTCTACCCTCGAGATTAGTCATTGCTTTCTCTCCTGAGATCAAATCAGATCGAATCGCCCCTTGAAGATATCACCAATACGCGCGGTGCGATTGCCAGTTCGATGATCGAGTACATAACCGTTGATGAAGTTGTAAGTCCGCACTTTACCACTTCGAGACCCATAGGCGATCTGGGCAGCCTTGGCACGACTGCGAGCGTCACGAGCAGCTTCGCTGCGGCTCTGGTGGAGCCTGGCAGCGAGAATCTCCAGGGCGAGCTGCTTGTTTCGATATTGATCCCGTCCGTTTATGAAGACGGTAATCCCGCTTGGCCTGTGAGTAACACGCACGGCGGATTCGACCTTGTTCTGGTTCTGCCCGCCACTGCCGTGACCGCGCTGGGTCTTCACCTCGACCTCATCGAGAGCGAGGCTTCGATCCAGCCGCTCCGGCAGAGACAGCACCGCTACCGCCACCACCGAGGTATGGCGCCTGCCCCGGGACTCGGTCCTGGGTACCCGCTGGACGACATGCTTGCCGGACTCGCGGGCGAAAGCCTCTTCGACGCCGCGGCCTGTGACCCTTATCGAATACGAGCTCTCGGACTCGTAGACGAGCTCGGACTTCAAACCAAGCAGCTCGGCATAACGCAGGTAAGCTCTCGTGAGCTCCAGCGCGAACATTCTCGAATCGGCTCCACCCTCTCCGGCATGGATGTCCAGCAAAAGGCTAAAGTCTCTGGGACTTCTCGTTGGGGACGGACCAATTTGCTTTCTTAGACATGACCATTACCTCCCTGAGGTGGTTTTTGCATTATAGCACCGCGAGCCAATCGCGCAAGTCCTTATAGCAAGCAGGTTTCGGCGCTCAGATCAGGACCATAGTTTCTTATTACTTATGGCACCCGAAAAAAGGGAGAACTGATATGTTCATCTCCCCCCGAGGAATGATTGAGACACAGGGGTGCTAGCCCCCAGACCCCGCGAGGCTCCCACATGCCCAGGCTCATTCTCGGTCTGATCGCCGCCATTGTTATCGGGGTGGCTCTCAACCAGATCTATGTCCTTCTCATCAATCCACCCCGCCTTTACCGGGACGTGGTCAACGCGAAGAAATGCATGGACTCTGATCCGGATAAGGCCAGAGCGCTGTTGAAAGGTTGCATCGATGAAGGAGACAAGCTCGAGGGCAACAAATTCGAGCTCTATGCCACCTATGGCAATCTTCTCTCTGATACAGGCTGCTATAAAGAGGCGGAGCCTATTTTTTTGCAAGCCTCTAAAGAATCTCGCAATCCTGTGGAGATCAACTACGCCCTCAACAGAGCCAGCGAGGCGATGCACCAGCGTTTCATCGACGGCGACCTGAAGGAAATAGACCTCAAGACCGCCCTGGAAGCCGAAAAGCTTTTGCCTCAGGTGGACAATGATCAAGATCTGGCAACCGGCAACACTATCTGCGCCCTGGCTACCTTGAAGTCAGATCTGGGCAAGTATGAAGAAGCCGATGAGCTCTTCACCAGAGCCGAGAAGTTTTATAGAAAGGGCTCCGCAGACGAAAGCTTCCACACCCGGATCCGCTGGCTACGGAGATTTCAAACCGAAAGCCTGCTTGCCAGAGGAGACTACAAAAAAGCCTCTGCCGTCTATATCGAGACAGTCAAAGAAATCCCCGAATATATCAACGTGGTCTCTCACTACTTCCGAACAAATCTCAATCGAATCGAGACAACCAAAGCGAATCTATTTCCCCGAGTCAAAGACATCCTCTTGAAGGAAGACTTCGCCGCCCTGGACAAACTCGCCTCCGAGTTTCGCTCCTCCAAACAAATGCTATCCAGTGGAGTCTGGTACCTGGACGACCTGATTTTAGAGATCGACAACCTCCCATATTTCGATTTCGATGATAACTACAAGGCCAGAGTGGCGCTCCTGAAGAAATGGACCAAGCAGCACCCTGACTCGAATCTGGCACTCTGCGCCCGGGCCAAAGTGCTCAAGAGCTTCGCCTGGAAAGCCCGGGGCGACAACTATGCCAACGAGGTCACTGAAGAAGGCTGGAAAAAATTCCACGCACGAATTGCCGAGGGTATCAAAGCCCTGGACCTGGCGAAGTCGAAAACCGTCGAATGGTATTCGACCAGACAGAGCCTGGCAGTTGGCGAAGATATCGAGAGAGCGAAATATGACGAGCTCGTAGCGGAGAGCCAGAAACTCTATCCCGATCATGACCTGGTGGTCTGGCAGAAGGCACACTGGTTGCAGCCTCAATGGAACGGAGAGGGAGGCGAAGTCGACAAGTACATGAAAGCGGAAGCGGACAAGCGTGGTGGCACCGACGGTGACATCCTCTACGCCCGCACAGCCTGGGGGCTGAACAAGAGCGCCTTCAATCTGTTCGAGGTTGCCGACCCCGACTGGGATCGCGTCAAGCGAGGTTTTACCGCCCTCGAGAAGAAATACCCGGACAGTCCGGCACTGAGGGGGGAGCTGGTTATACTAGCCATGATGAAAAACGATGAGGAGACCGCCGCCTCGGCCTTCGACGACTGGCAGAAGTGACTTCCGAAACCCTTGCTGGACAATAGTTTGCCCGTCTTCAGTGGGGTGACGCTCACTCGGACCACGGAATCCGCCATTGCCTTTTTCGAGCTTCTTCCCATAATAGCCTAACCAGGAAAAAATCCATTCAGAATCGTCCATCCGCACCCTGTGCGGTCTGTTGGGTTGAACACTGGCGCATCACCACCAGCTGCTCAGGCTTCCATTACAAGCCTAGTTTCTCTGCGGTCGTCTTCCCCCGACGACTGCTCCACACTCCACGCCGCTGGTAAAGGCGGTCCGACTCGAGCGCACACGGGTCGGACTGCCCGGATGCACTTTGCTTTTCGCTTCTTGTATCTCAGGTTGGATTACTATGGCAAAACTTGTATTGATGTTTTCGCTCATCTGCATACTCTCCGGATCCGCTGCCCGTGCGGAAGTCCAGCTGGAGACTATAACCCTTGTAGAGCAATCGGCGGAAAGCGAAAGACAGTCGACCGCGATCGAGATAGAAGACCTTCTCGACGTCAACAACTATGACCCATATAACGACACATACGGAGGCATGTATGCGTTTCTCGCAGCCGACATACCGACCAACGTTATCTACAACATAGGACGCCTGTGCGGAAAGTGGATCACTGATTTCATCAATGGCCCGCTAGCGGACTCCGCAAGAGTTCTCTGCGGACTCCTGCGCGATCAGTTCCTGGCTCAAACAGATCTAGCGATTGGATGTCAGGTCAAGGATCCAGTCATCGTCGGCGAACAGGACGATCTGAACATCCTGTTCACCCTGCAATTCATAGCCGAAGCGATCCGGCTCGTGACCATGGCAGCCCTGGTCATTGTAGTATCCGGCACTGCGATACGCCGGCTGCGCCTCAGCCTGGCTCAGATTGGGACGATTTTGATTTTTACACTTTTTCTCATGGGGCTGTTTCAGCAGACCATGCGCTTCTAGATGAGACGGATATAACCGACGATCACAATAATTGGTACTTCCGATGATATACTTTTGCGCGTCCAGCAGGGATTGGTAAGGATTCCCTGTAGTGAAAAGGGAGTCACGGTAGATGAACGGAAGGAATCCCGAAGATCTTGTGTCCATCTGCCTTCCCGTCTGGAACGGCAAAAAGTATTTAGAAACTGCAATCAGAAGCGCTCTCGAGCAAACCCATCGCAATCTCGAGCTTGTGATCGTTGATGATTGCTCCACCGACGGATCGATAGAGATCATCGAATCTCTTGCTCGAGAGGATGATCGCATACGATTTTTTCGCAATGATTCGAGACTCGGTCTATTCAAGAACTACAACCGATGCATGCTGAAGGCTGATGGCGAGTATATCAAGCCTTTTGCCCAGGACGATGTGTTCTATCCCGATGCCCTGGAGAAACTCTTGCGGTTGGTGGAAGATCGACCGGAGATAGTCCTTGCCAGCTGCAACAGAAACTCGATCAATGACCACGGGTATGAGATACCGAGCGACCTGATGCATGCATCGGTTCATTTTGAATCGGGCAAGGCGGTAAATCGACACGATGTCTTGATGAAAAGCGTTCGTCCTCTTTCCAATATCATTGGCGAGCCCAGCTGTGTCATGTATCGCCGAAAGTGCATGGCCGGCGGCTTTGATGCTGGCTTTACCCATATTGGCGACCTCGAATACTGGTTCCGAATTCTGCTGCATGGTTCTTTTGTCTGCACCTCGGAAGTCCTCTGCTCCGTCAGGCACCATGGAGGAAGACAGACAGTCAGAAATTATGACAACCTGTCTGTGGTGGTAGATCAGCTTGCTTTAGCGCGGCTCTGGAGCCCTGAGCTTGAGAAACACGGCTTCACCCCCGGCGAACTGGTAAAGCAAGCTCTGATTGAAAGCGCACAGCATATCGAGAGAATGGTGTCTCAAGGGAATCTGAATAAGCCTTCTTCCGGCGGTGGCTCGAATGAGCAGCAATTGTTGTGGCTGGCTTTCGAGGCTCTGTGCGCTCTGGGACAGGACCGGTCACCATATCATTATGCTTCAAGCAGAGTGAATAAGAACGAAAGGCGAATTCGTCGCCTGGAAAGCTATGTTCGGTCCTTGCTGGCAGATCCTGGATGGCGCTTGACCAGACCTCTCAGAGAGGCCAATCGGCTTTTGCGCTCCGACTCCGACCAATTATCGCCGGAAGCTATTTCTGAATCCAAAGACCGGATCGAGAGCTCGAAGGAAGTGTTGAGACGTCAATCCGATTACCTTCTCAAGCTGAAGAGAACTGCTATTCAGGTGAAAAACAGCAAGTCATGGAAGATCCGGGAGAATATCCGTACTCTCTTGCAGTCGAAAGACAATCGACTTACGGAAAGGGACAAGAACAGGAGCAGATACAGCCAGCTATCCAATCTACTTGCCGATCTGGCCTATGTGCAGAAGAAGTACGGCAGTCAGACCAGAGTCGACTTTGCGCCGGTAGATGATTTGATTTCCGAACGCTTTTTCGATTGGATCTCGAACGAGACTACGCCGAAAATATCAGTATTGATCTGTGCCTGCCATGACAGTGTAGCCGAGACACTTCTAGCGCTCAATCATCAGTCCTTGAAGCCGGAGGCTTTCGAGGTCATACTGATTGACGGATTCAATTCCAGAGAATTCGAGTCCGATGTCGAATCCGTCGTCACCCGAGATGATTTCAATCTCCAGCTAAGAGCCTTTCGTTCTAAGAATGTCGGTCGATCTGCCGGGCATAATCTGGCGATCAGACTGGCTCGATCGGAATTGCTAATTTTCCTCGCCGGCGATTTTATCCCGGGCAGATCATATGTCGAGGCTCATCTCAACTTTCACCAGAATCAACCTGACAGGCGGGTGGTCGGCATCGGACGGGGGCTCTTTCCCGATGATCTCCGCAACACCGAGTTCCGCCGTTGGCTGGAAGACAGTGGTAGCTTATTTGGTATCTCTTTCAACTCCGAGTCCGGCCAGGTGCCGTCCGATTTTTTCTACGCCGGTAACAGCTCGGCAAAGACAGAATTCATCTCGGCTGTGGGTCTTTTCGATGAAGACTTTCCCGACGATGCCTGGGATGATTTCGAGATCGGCATACGCATGAACCAGTGTGGAATGCAAGCCCTTCTTGTCGAAGGAGCGGACTGCCCGCACCAGCATCCCCTCACATTCAAAGAGCGCTGCAGTATGACGAAGCTGGAAGCAGGGGAGAATGCCCTGATTCTGGATTGCAAACATGCCGGAAAGAAAGACTGGCATTCGATGTTCCGATATACTCCGGCGCAACACAGAGAGAATGCACTGTCGCATCTGAAGCGATATCGTACTCTCAGAAACAAGATGGACAAAGTCGCTTACTGGGAGAACATGCTTGCTGCAAAATTCGTGGAAGGATATCTCGATCACCTACAGACCCTGATTTCTTCAGGTAAGTTGGCTCTCGGTCTGGACGACAGGAGACAAGATAGTGCTATTAGTTAAGGCGAAGCTTCAATCCAGCCCCATCCACGGCATTGGACTCTTCGCCGATGAGTTTATTCCCCGGGGGACTACAGTCTGGAAATTCCTGCCTGGATTCGATCTTTCCCTCCCTGCCGAGGAAGTGGAGAAACTTCCCGAGTCGGTCCAGCAGTTCCTCAGCTACTACGGCTTTCTGGATATGAACATTCGGCGCTGGATCCTGCCGGTGGACGATGCCCGGTTCATGAACCATAGCCGCGAGCCGAATCTTGATTTTGCCGCCATCGATGGATTGAGCGCTTCCCTGGCGAATCGAGATATTCAGCCGGCGGAGGAAATCACCGAGGACTATCGTTACTTCGCCCTGGAGCCTCGAAGCTAGGCCCGGAGGTGGCGCGGAAGACTCCTTCTTCGTCTATGATGGGGAAATGAAGTTCTTCTACTCTATTATTCTGGCAGGAATAATCGTCTGGCTCGGCTCAGCGAGCTTTACTTATTTGCCGCTGCTCTTCAGATCCGGCGGGCTGGCGACAGTCATCTCCGGTCTCAATGCCGCGCTCCTGGTGATCCCCATTGTCGCCGGGGCCATTGCCGCCGTCATTCTTTTCCGGATCCTGAACAAGAACCTTATCGCCAGAGCCTCCCGCAAAGTAACCATAACCTCGGCAGGGGTATTTCTGGTGGTTATGTTGTTTGCTCTCGGTCTAGGCTACGGAATCTATGGATGCTCTACCACGTCACACCATCCAGAACACGCGGTTCTGAACGTAACTGGTACCTGAGTGATGGCCAGGTCACCCCATTGCCGCGTACGGAACATTACCGTACAATAAAATTTATACATTGAGGAACCAAAGATGTCTGCCGAACCCAAGAAGGAACGCCGCTTAGACTTACGTCTTTCGGCTCTGGCGAAAACCCAGATTGAAAAGGCCGCCGAGTTGCAGGGTCGCAGCATCTCCGATTTCGTCCTGGCGGCTGCCCTGTCTGAGGCCTACCAGGTCATCGAGCAACAAATGGTTTTGAAACTCTGCCTGGAGGACAGCATGGCATTGGCCGATGCTTTCATCAACGAGCCGAAGCCCAATCAGAAAGCCATTGAAGCAGCCCGAAGGTACCGCCAGAGGATGAAGCAGACTTGAGCACGGACTATGAAATCCCGCCATGGACGCGGGACCATGACTGTGCATCATTTGTCTCGAGTCTAAAGAGCATTGAAAAATACATACGCGAGCAAGCTGCCCGAACAGTATCGAGCAAGCTGTCTGCAGTGTTTGTGCTGACAGAGAGGGGAGACAATTTAGTGCATGGCTATTACACCCTCTCGTCGACGAGCATCAAGTTCGACAACCTACCTGAACCGTTGCAGAAGAAGTTGCCCCGTTATCCTCAAGTGGGCGCAACTCTTCTAGGACGGCTTGGAGTAGACGAGCCCTACAGGGACAGCCAGAGTCGGAAGGGTCAAAAACCAAGACTCGGCGAATTGCTATTGGTGGACGCCCAGAGAAACTGCCTTAAAGGCTCGAAAGTGGTCGCTTCCGCAGTAATGCTGATCGATGTCCAGCAGCCAAATGAGCAGGAGCTTGAAGCAGGTGCGCGAGATCCTATGGGCTTCTGCACCCAATATGGATTTATAGCTCTCCCCAGAACCCCGCGAATGGTCTTCAAGCTTGTCTCTACAATCGAAAAAGAGCTGGGAGATTGGGTCTAGACCGAGAAGAGGAACTCCAGATCTTCCTGGGTCAGTGACTTGGCGACATTCTCGTCACCGCCGATAACAAGCTCGGCAAGCTCTTTCTTCTTGCGCTGCAGACCGAGGATCTTCTCTTCCACGGTGCCCCGGGTGATGAGCTTGTAGTTGAAGACATGTCTTGTTTGACCGATACGGTGCGCCCGGTCGGTGGCCTGGTTCTCTACAGCCGGGTTCCACCAGGGATCGTAATGGATGACATAGTCGGCGCCTGTCAGGTTGAGACCTGTGCCGCCAGCTTTGAGACTGATAAGAAATACCGGAATGTTCGGGTCGGCGTTGAAAGCATTGACTTTGTCGAGACGGTCTTTGGCGGGGGTCTGTCCATCGATATATTCATAGACCATGCCGATCTTCTCGAACTCTTTCCGGACCAGGGTCAGCATGCTGACAAATTGACTGAACACGAGAATCTTGTGCCCTTCGTCCACGATCTCCTCGACCATGTGCACCAGGGTCTCGAGCTTGGCCGAAGGTCCGTTGGGAGCGATTTCCCTGCCTTTGAGCAGGCGCGGATCGCAGCAGACCTGACGAAGTTGCAGGAGGGCTTTGAGGACCGACATATGGGAGCGGCGCAGACCGTGGCTGGCGATCTCGCTGAAGACCTGCTGGCGGCACTCGTCGAGAACTTCCAGGTAGATGGAGCGTTGCTCGTCGTCGAGCTCGCAGAGATGCACGATATCGGTACGATCGGGAAGCTCTTTCTCCACCTGGCTCTTGAGACGACGGAGAATGAAGGGATTGACGATCTTGCGCAGGCGCTGTCCGGCACCGTCGAGACCGGCTTCGATGGGACGTTCGTAGCTCTCGTAGAACTCTTTGTAATTGCTCAGGAAATCAGGCATCAAGAAATCGAAGAGCGACCAGAGCTCTTTCAGGCGGTTCTCCACCGGCGTACCGGAGAGAGCCAGACGGTGGAATGCATTCAGGCTCTTGGAAGCAACAGCGCCCACTGACTCGGGGTTCTTGATGTTCTGCGCTTCATCGAGGATCAGATACTCGAACTGAATTTTCTTGAGCTGCTCGTAGTCACGGCGAATGATACCGTAGGTGGTGAATACCACATCGGGCTTCTTGCCCTTGTCCTTGCCGAGCTTGACCAGAAGCTCGTTGCGGTCACGACCAAGAAATAGCGCCGTCGAGAGACCCGGAGTAAACTTCTTCGCTTCGCTCAGCCAGTTATACACCACCGATGTCGGCGCCACCACCAGTGAAGGTGCCTTCTTGCCTTCGGCGCCGTTATTCTTGCCGTGGTGATGCAGCAGAAGCGCCAGAGCCTGGATTGTTTTACCGAGACCCATATCGTCGGCGAGTATTCCGGCAAGACCGTATTCGCGCAGGAAGCCCAGCCAGTTGCAACCTTCCTTTTGATAGACACGCAGCTCGCCTTTGAAGTCCGCGGGCACGGCGATGGCTTCGAGCTCCTGGAAATGATGGATTTTATGGATGAATTCTTGAAACCCTTCATCGCAATCGACTTCGATCTCATGGGTGTCCAGGGCGTGGAGAACAGCCAGAGCCTGATACAGAGGTCTCGAGCCATCCTGACCCTGACCGATAGCTTTTAGAAGTCCGAGAAGAGTGGCGGTGGGAATGCGCACATTGTCGCCGGATGGAAGCTGCAAGAAATTGCGGTTCTTGAACAGGCAGGGCAGGACCGTCTCCAGCTCCACCGGCTCACCATCCGAGGTGCAAACCAGGTCGCAATTGAATTTATAGGAGTCTTTCTTGAGGGTGAGACGAGCGGTGATGGAGAGCGGCTCCTTGCGCACTTTATAGCGCTTGATTTTCTCCCAGCCCGAGATGTCCCATTCGCTGCTCTGCTCGCCGGAGAGATAGAAAAGAGTCTCCAGAGCCGGCTCGCCTTCGAAGAAGAAGCGATCCACCACGGTCCGTTCCGGTTGGAGATTGCTCAGGAAAAGCCGCACCTGGCTCTCTTCTTCCCAGAGGCGTTTGACCCAGACACTCTGACCACTTTCAGAAACAGTCCGGGTGTACTTTTCCGATTCGACGGCGCTGGTCTCGTCCCGGGAGGGGAGGACCAGCTTCCCGTATTTGAAGCCGAGACAGACTTCGATAGCGCTTTCGTTCTCGCTGTTCATGACAGCGGCGCCGCCCTTTTCGGAGATGCTGATCACCACAGCAGGAGGCTCGGTGATGGCGATTGGAAATGGAGCGTTGGTCTCGTCGAGTTGCACCGCCATACGCTTGCGCAATACCGGCAGCTCGCTCAGGAATTTAGGCACCAGCTCGAGCTTGATGGTCATATGACCGTAGCTGTCGAAGTAGGGGAAGAGCTTGTGCAGAGCGCTTACATCGATAGGATAGAAAGTGCCTTCCGAGAGGATCCAGCTCGACTGCCCCAGGAAGAAGACCGGATTCGGCACCGCCTGACCGTCCTTGAGACCTTCCAGACGGAAGAGCAGCTCACCGTTTTCAGTCTCGGAGAGAACAGCCCGGGGAGCCAGAGGCTTGGTGGAAAAACTCACCTCGTCGCCGGTGCTGGTATTGATTACCCGGGCACAGAGACCGAGATGGCCGATGACCACGCCTTCGTCCCCACGGGGGATGCGGTGACCGCCGGCCTGCCCCTTGGTGGTCTGGGGAAGAGAGGTGAGGTAACGGGTGAGTTTCCAGATCTTCGAGTCTTGTTCGAGACTATCGAGGACCTGGGGCGGCACTTTGAGAATATTGACCTTGCCCTGCACCTCTTCCGGCAGAACGCCGACGATGAGGGCCAGGGGCTTCTCCAGTACCAGAATACCGAGCTCGAAGTCTCTGCCTTCGGCTTCCACGCCCTCTTCCAGAGGATCGTCCAGGAAGTCTTTGGCTTTCGGCGCTTTCTCGGGCTGGCCGTTTTTCTTCTCGCTGTCCTGGAGATCGAAACGGATACCGGGATGGCTCTTGGCGATGTGGGTGAGGACCACCGCCACGGAATGCTTGCAGATCGGCTCGAAATAAGGGCAAGAGCATTCGGCGGTGAATTCATACTCGCCGGCTACAACGACGTCGACTTTATAGGGCTGAGGCTCGGAGCCGATGACCAGGGCCTGCACAGTGGAGCCGGTAGCGTTCTCCTCGTACTTGAGCACTTTCTTGCGCCGGTAGTACTGCACCCCCCGGCGATAAACGGGCTCGGAGCTGGCTTCTTGAATCGCCTGCAGAGACAGGACTTGTCTGTTATTGGAAGAGGGTTTCATTACTGGTGAAACAGGCACCTGTTGACAATAAGATACGCTCGACACACCCGTCGACGACGCTGGAGAGAGGAGCCAGCCGGCCTGTGCTGCACGCCGAATTCTAAGATGAACTCGTGCTGCACCCTAAATTAACGGGTCCAGCCGGCACAGAATACTCCCAATAAACTAGCTTAGCATGAGGTCATGGGAGAAGGTAGCGCAATATTTTAAAGGAATCGAAAAAAGGGCGGAATCCTATTTATACGGCTTTATACGGCGGGTTGCAGGGCGAGACCTAGCTCGGGCTCATGTCGATAAAGCCCTGAGAGCCGGCCTGGCTCTGCTGAGGCTGACCGATGCTGCGGTTATAGGCATGGTCCACGATCCGCTGCATCTCGTTCTGGCGCTGCTCGAGATTGGAGCAATAGTCGTGCAGGACATCTGCCTGCTGGCGCAAAACCGAGGCGTTCTCGCTGATGCCGGGAAGCAGGGCTTCGATCTCTTCGAGGATGGCGCTGGGCGGGTGGACCGGCGGGCGGACCACAGGATACCCCTGACCGCTCAGTTGATTCACCCCGTTCTCAGGCTGCTGTGACTGATCATAAGCTGGAACCTGGCCGAGCAGGGCATCCCTCAGACGCTCCAGGGACTTCTTCAGATTGAGAGCCCGCTTATAGGCATAATCGGCTTCTTTCTCGAGATAGATCTTCCGGGACTTCTGGGCAGCAAGCTCGGTGGAGAGGTGCTCCAGAGCCTTCTTGCGAAGATCGAGCTCACGCTGTATATGTTCGAGCTCTTGCTGTTTGAGCTCGAGACCGCGCCGGCGGAGCCAGACCACCAGGAGAACCACCATGGAGAAGGCGACTGTGCTCAGGGTTATATAAAGATAGCCGCGCTTGGCCCCGGACATCACCCAGAAACCGCCGGTGAGGAAACCCCAGAGGTCCTCCAGGAAAGGAGGCGGATCGGTCCTCACATAATAGAGTCGGCAGATCACTTTGCCGGTAGGCTCACCCACGCGCTCGGCCCTGGTCGACCGCGGCGAGGCGTGCTCGTAGAGAGGCTCGAGAGTGGGCGGCACGGTAAGAACATCGAAAGGCTCGTCCAGATCCCGCAGATACTTGACCGCCGACTTGTTGTGCCAGGACTCCCGGTGATAGACCTTATTGGTCTTGCAGATCACTGTATTGCACTCGGCGTCGGTTATCACAAGACCAAAGAGACCATAAGTGGAGTCCAGAGTCTGCTGGACAAGGTCCATCCGGTTTTCCATGATCATGCGCGAGAGCGTATAAGGCAGTGTGTGGTGCAGGAGGTTGAAATCAGTCGTCTGCACCCGGTAGATGGTCCCGTACCAGTAGCTCCGGTAATTGGCATGACAGAGGATCAGCCAGGCGACCAGGGCCACCAGCAAGACCAGAGGCACGATGATGCGCTTTTTCAAGGAAAGGAGTAGTTGGTCCATGCCATTCTCCGTAATATGCAAAAGATATAGCATCGCCGGACGGGGCTTGTATATACGTACTTTCCGTCGGTATCGATATTACGTAGTGTTAAATGGACAACAAAAAGCCACTGCATTTTGTTGGCAAGCTTACAGGAAACCGGCTCTTTCAACGAGATCCGTTTAGCAGAAGGGTTTTCATGGGTATCTAAACATTGTTGGTTCCGTTAAACCCGGAGGACTCTGTCAGCCAACAACTGAAAAACCACAACTGGTAGACCCTTATTATGGGTTATTCCGCGGTTGCGCGGAAACAGAAATACAGTTGAGTGGCCGGGCGCGAGTCCGGCCACTTTCTTTGCTTTAGCACCAAATACGGCACCAGATCGCAGCCCCCCCCTGCTATTGATATATTTATACGGGTATAAAAATGATGCTAGTATAAAATGCTCCTGTTAGCTGACCCGACTTACCATGGCACAACAAGGCACACAAATGAGACTGGGTGATCTCCTGACGCAGGCAGGTCTACTCAAAGCCAAGGACCTCCGCGAGGCCATGATCATTGCCAAGCAACAGTCCCTGCCCGTGGGACGGGTCCTGATCATGGCTCAGTTCATCAGCGAGCCCAACCTCCAGTCAGCGGTACAGTGCCAGTCCATGCTCAAAGACGGGCACCTTGACATTGACACGGCAGTGAACGCCCTGAAGCTGGCCAGCCAGAAGTCCATCGGTCTCGAAGAAGCTCTCGCGGAACTGGGCTGGTCCGACAAGAACGATCTGCTTACCAACAAGCTCGGCGAGTTTCTCATCGAAGCCGAGCTACTGTCTCAGGAGCAACTCGAGACTGGTCTCAATGAGGCCAGCAATAGCAAACTTCCTCTGGGACGGGTCCTGGTCAGCATGGGCACCCTTTCGGAGCAGATACTGTCATCCGCGCTCAACGCCCAGATTCTGGTTCGGGACGGCAAAATCGCCAGGGAGCAAGCGATCCAGGGGTTGAAAGCCTGCCGCGATCGGCAGATCAGTATCGAGCAGTCCCTTTCCGAGTCCGGTTTGCAACTGCCCAGCCAGGAATCAGTCCGCCTCGGCGAGCTCCTGGTCATGGCCAAACTGCTCAAAGAAGACAAGCTCATGAGCGCCGTCGAGCTTGGGCTGGTGGAAGAGAAGCCCATCGGTCAGGTGATGGTGGAAGCCGGCTATATCACCCAGGAGAATCTCGACCGGGCCCTCATAGTGCAGCGAAGCGTAGCTGCAGGCAAAGTCAAGAAATCGGATTGCGGCCAGGTGCTCACCAAGATGGCGAAAAGCAATCTGGATCTCGAAGAAGCGATCAAGGCCAGTCAGCCGGCCGCTCAGCCCACCCGCGAGCTGCCTCTCTATCAGTTCCTTCAGCTATCCGGAATCATCACCGCCAAAGATATCGAAGAAGCTCTCAAGCAGGGCTCTCGCAATACCGAGCTCATGGGTCAGATGCTTCTGCTCACCGAAGCCATCGACGAGCATTTGCTCAACTGTGCCTGCCGCCTCAACGATCTGATGACTCAGGGGCTTCTCAATGCCGAGCAGTCCATCCTCGCCATGGGTCTCTGCCAGAATCGCAACTGCTCGGTGGAAGAAGCCTTCAAGAGCCTGGGCTGGAGCGCCGAGCTCGATTCGGACGACTCCTCGGAGACGATTCCTCCCAACAAGGTTTTCGCCACGCCCCTCACCACCATGGGATACGGTCAATCCACAGAAGAACCACAAAAATTCGAAGGAACCGCCACCGGCGAACAGGCAGCCTATCAGGTCGAGACCCAGCAGGGGATCACCGAGATCAACGAAGATCAGATGGAGCACAACCTCAGCGCCACAGCCGATGTTCCGCCGATCAATATCGAGCTCACCAAGACTCATGATCCCGATGACGACGACGACAAGAAGTCCAGGAAGCGGCTCGCTGACCTGATGCCCTGAGGCTCACCTCAATATATAATCCGACCAGTTAGCACCTTGATAAGCGATTTATGGTATCTATGTTCGACATACGAGCTGTCCCAAGGAGTAGCTAATGTTGCAACAAAAGATTTCCTACAAGCCGTATGCCGCCAAAGACTTCACCAGCCTGAAAGGTCTCACCGGCATCTCGGACGAAACCATCGAGATCCACCTCGGTCTCTATAACGGTTATGTCAACAACACCAATATCCTGAACGAGAAAGTCATCGAGCTGACCGAAGCCGGCAAGAGCGGCACCCCCGAATATGCCGAGCTCAAGCGTCGTTACGGCTTCGAATACAACGGCATGCGCCTGCACGAGTATTATTTCGGCAACCTCAAACCCGGCGGCGGCAGCGAGCTCAAAGACAGCTCCGCCCTGGGCAAGATCATCACTGAGACCTACTCGTCCATCGACGTATGGAAGAACGACTTCGCCAAACTCGGCGCTCTGCGCGGTGTGGGCTGGGTAATCCTCTACCAGGATCCCTTCACCAAGACTCTCTCCAACCACTGGATCAATATGCACGAAGACGGAAACGTCGCCGGCTTCGTACCGATTCTGGTTATGGATGTCTGGGAGCACGCTTACTTCCGTGACTACAAGCCTGCCGACAGACCGAAGTACATCGAGTCCTTCTTCGCCAATGTCGACTGGGCCGAAGTGGAGAAGCGCCTGATCAAATAGTCTTGATCGGCACTGATTCGTTATGGCGGGACCCTCGAAAGGGGTCCCGCTTTTCTTCTTAAAAGTTTTCAACCATAGCCCGAGCCCCAGAAATCCCCACAGAATCAGGGCTTCGAGCGGATGCCAAGAAACAATTGCAAGCAAATAATTTGTCAAACGGTCTCGATCAGGCCAAAATAAGGGCCGGTAAAAACCAGTCGCCGGCTCGTTCAGGTCACGGCACAATCTCAGGTTAAGGTCATATGACAAATTGCGATGTCACCGGCACAGTCTCCAAGAATGACTCCAGATATGGTGCCGACCAGGTAACTCTGGAAGAAGAAGAGCTCCTCGAAGAAGAGCAAGCCATCGATTTCGACCCCATCGAAGCCGAAGAGCAGTGCGAAGAAGAGGAAGAGGAAGACGACGACATGATCCGCGTCTATCCTTACGACGTGCCGCGCCCGGCTCTGACCATCGAAGAAGCTTCCTCGATCCTGGGCAAATCAGTGCGGTCCATCGAGCGCAGCATCGAAGGCAAGTGGGGGAATCGTCTCCCGGAAGGCTGGAAAGCCCGCCGCATGAAGATTGACGGCGAAGCCCAGTGGCGCATTATCCCTCCGCCAGGATTCCGAGTCAGACACTCGTCCTCTGCTTCGGCGCGCAAGACAGTAGAGAAATCAGTCGAGAAGCCCGCCCCGGAACCCGCGCCCCCTCGCGCCAGCGACGAGAGCGGCGAGCACGAGTTTTTCGGATTTTCTCTCGAGAGGCTGATCACCACAGCTTCGATCAAAGCTCGCAATGAGCTGGTCAAAGCCGCCGGCGGTGCCGTCGAAGAGAACCAGGACCACCCCACCATCGTCATCGATCGGTCCGACGATGTCGAGCGCCTGCTCCGGGAGCTGGCAGACACTCAGAAAGAGCTCGCCGAAGAGCGTCGCCTCCACATGGAGGACATGCGCCTCCTGGCCAAGATGCAGGATTCTATGAGGCTGCTCGAGGATCGTGCCTCCACCACGGCCATGCTCAAGGATGAGCTCAAGGGAGCAACCCTGGCTCTGGCAGAGCACAAAAAGCAGTATCAGGAGTTTCTCGCTCTTCCCTGGTGGAAGCGGATTTTCAAGTCCAAACCCTGATCCAGCAGGATCCTATTTCCAGACTACCGACTCCAGAGCCCGGACGCCGGCAAGGAAGTGCTTGCTCACCTTATCCGCCGGGGTCTGGAATGTCACTTCCTGGACGGCGCTGCCGCTGCCGTCGGTATCGATATACATGGATCTGGCCTGCAAGTCGTGCTGGAGATAGCGTCCTTCCACCACCAGGACTCGTTTGCCGTTGAGATCTTGAGTCCTGGCGACATCGACCCGGAAACTTCCGGGATTCTTCTTGTCACCGAGAAGCTCACCCAGGGCTTCGAGCTCATCCGGCTTGAGCCTATGCTCCGGCGCAGCCAGAAGGTCTTTGAATGCGGTGGAGGAGGTCTGGCTCATGCGGCGCCCCCGGTACTCGAAGTAGAGCTTCACATCCGCATCGGTCCCCAGGTGGTACTCCTCGAAGAGGTTATTGCCGGAGGTACCGCTTTCCCGGGGTCCTTTCTCGAAGCCATCGGGCAGAGTGAGCCGGGCGATCTGACCGACATCGGTGACTTCTTTGGCCGGTTGCTGATTCTGGGCAATACTAATCGGTCTGTCCTCCATATACTCGCCGATCAGACTATCATGTCCGGCCAGCATTCTCGCTCTATTCTGATCGTCAGGAGCAGGCACATCCGACACGAGCTCACACCTCAATTGCAGCAATAATAGCCATTCCAGTATCACTCTAGAATGCCAGGCTTTCGCGGTACTCCCTGAGAGCGTTGCGAGCGTCGCCGCTGAAAGACATTATCAGAGTGTCGAGTTTTTCGAGAGCTCTTTCCTTCTCGGCAGGATCGGCGCTGTCGCCCCAGTCTTCCTTGGCCCTCGTCATGGACTCTT
>JAGQHH010000588.1 GCA_020431945.1 Cyanobacteria bacterium HKST-UBA02
CTGGCTATGAAAAAAATCGATATGGTGGAGATCAGGTGGAAAACCAGGTTGGTGATATGAAAGCCGAGACCGTTGGCTCCCCAGATCAGATAGTCGCTGACCATGAAGACTGAAATCAGGGGACGGTAGAACCTGGTGGTGGGAACCTCCAGCCAGTTGCTCCAGAAATTGCGAGCAATAAGCTCGGGATTGTGGATGGCGTCTTTCAGCCAGATCAGATGGACGAAATCATCGCCGGTGAAAAAATCGAAGAGTACCGGAGTATAAGCCAGGATGGTGAGCAGGCAGGCAGAGACTAAAAAAAAGCCGGTTGCTTCCCTGGTTTTCCCGCCCGACGCGGTCATCTCA
The DNA here is from genome assembly GCA_020431945.1 of Cyanobacteria bacterium HKST-UBA02. The sequence continues at coordinate 349 of JAGQHH010000588.1, forward strand.
ACTGCTCGTCGAAGGCTACTTCGTAAGCCGGACGGTCTTCGAGATGGCAGCGTACTTCTTCTCGCTTTTTGATTGCCCGGGCGGGAGCACCCACCACCACCATACCGGGCTCGATATCATGAGTGACCACCGAGGCTCCGGCAACCACGGCATTGCGGCCGAGCCGCACTCTCGGAAGCAAGAGGACTTTAGCTCCGATGATCACGCCGGATTCGAGATAGGGACCCTGGCGGCCTTTCTGGCACGGAGGGTGGAGGCTGTCCACGGTGCAGGACATGGGATAGAAATGGACATTGTCCTCGCAGGTGGTGTAGGTGGCGATGAATACATTGTTGTGGAAACGGCATTTGTTACCGATCCTGACCCGTCCATCGCACTGAGAGAGGGTCCCGAAGCTGCAATGGTCGCCGAATATGCTGTCTTCCCTGATGATTGCCCGGTGCCCGGTCTGAAAAGCCTCGCCTATGGTGCAACCCGAATAAATGATCGTTCCGGAGCGGATGACCGAATTCTTGCCGAGACTGAGGGGGGGATTCTCATACGGCTCTCCGCCGCCTTCGCTTTTCAGATAGCCTGCCTGGCGCTCTCCCAGGATGCACTGGGCGCCTACGAAGCTGCCCTGTCCTATGGAAACGTTCTCATAGATTATGGCGCCGGCTTCGATGATGGTGTCATCGCCGATTGTCGCTCCCGCCTCGATGAGAGCGAAAGCCCCTACCCTGACATCTTTTCCAAGGTGGGCGTCGGGACTCACCGAGGCGGTGGGGTGAATTGTCCTTTCTGCCCTGTTTACTCGGCTCATTGTCTGCCTAGATGGTCACCGGATTCACTACCGGGCTCACGATGGTTCTGGATGTCGTGTATTCGGTCATAACATCGATAACGCAACGGGCTACGAACTCGACATCGGCATCTTCCAGCTCCGGATACATAGGAAGCGAGAGGACTTCGCTGGCTGCCCGCTCGGATTCCGGGAAATCGCCGAATTTATAGTCGCAGGCGAAAGGTTTTTGCATGTGCAGAGGAAGCGGGTAGTAACACATCGAGCCCACTCCCCGGGCGCTGAGACCGTCCATGAGGGCCTGCCGGGCGGGATTGTTGAGACCGGGCTCGCAGATGCCTGTCTGGACACGGATAGTGTACTGGTGCCATACATGTGTAAAGGACTCGGTGACCGCCGCGTTCGGTGTCACGATCCCGGGACAGCCGGAGAGCAATTTCTCGTAGAGGGCGGCAATCTCCTGCCGGCGGGCGTTCCACCGATTCAGATGGGCAAGCTTGGTGACCAGGGCGGCGGCCTGGATTTCATCGAGACGCGAATTGATACCGAGCTCGTCGTGGTAGTACCGGCGGGGCGAGCCATGGGCGCGGAGGGAGCGCAGTCTGGTGTCGATGGTCTCGCTGCCGGTGACGATCATGCCGGCGTCGCCGATGGCACCGAGATTCTTGGTGGGATAGAAGCTGATACAGGCGGTGTCGCCGAAACTACCGGTGGGGGCACCTTTATAAGTGGCGCCGATGGCCTGGGCATTGTCT
>JAGQHH010000589.1 GCA_020431945.1 Cyanobacteria bacterium HKST-UBA02
CGGCGCCGAGCATGCTGGCTTATGTAGCGACAAGCAAGCTGGCAGATCATCTGCCGCTCAACCGCCTGGAGGGGATCTTCAAGCGTGACGGAGCAATCATCTCGAGGTCCACGATGTGCGACTGGATGGCGAAGACGGCTGACTGCCTGGAGCCGCTTTATGCAGAGATGAAGAGAAGGATTCTCTTATCAAATGTCATTTGGACAGACGATACGCCGGTCAAGATGCAGGACCGAAGCGATGAGAGGAACATGCGAAATGCCAGGGTCTGGGTCTATATCGGGGACAGCTCCAACTTCTATACTGTTTTCGATTTCACTGAGTCGAGGAAACGAGATGGACCGGTGAAGTTTCTTGATGACTTCGAGGGCTTTCTCCAGGCGGATGCATTTTCCGGCTACGACTGTATTTATGCCGGCGGCAAGGTGCTTGAAGTAGCCTGCTGGGCTCATGCTCGCAGGAAGTTCTTCGACGCCCAGGGCAGCAACAGCACTGCCTGCGAGGAAGTGCTCGACTTGATCTGGAAGCTATTCGAGCTCGAGCGGAAGATTGTTGATAGTTCGCCAGAGCAGAGGGTCGAAAAACGGCAAGCAGAAGCTAGGCCGGTCCTGGCTAGTATCAAGGCGTTTCTAGACAAGCAGAAGTTGATCGCTCTGCCAAAGAGCGCCCTGGGCAAAGCCGTCAGCTATGCGCTGAATAACTGGGGCGCGCTCAACATTTATACCGATCATGGTGCCCTCACGATCGACAACAATCAGTCCGAGCGAGCTTTAAGAAGTATGGCAGTCGGAAGAAAGAACTGGCTTTTCATGGGCAGCCCCCGAGGCGGACGAACGAACGCGATCATCGCCAGCTTGATTGCGACCTGCAAGGCTCAAGATGTTCATCCCCGGCTTTATCTTGAAGATGTGCTGACGAGATTAGCCCGTGGAGAGACCGACTTCGAGAATCTGATGCCGGACCGGTGGCGTCCTCAAACGACCTGACCGGACGGATACTATCTGGGTGCACAAAAATATTCAGCATACGGTGCTATATACGAAGCTAGATCCGGCTCGCTTCAAGGGTTTCGGCAAGGATATAAAGTTATAGCGCTCAGTCGGAGACTGAGATGGTATGTGAAATCGGACCGGGCCGATAATTGTGCCATTGCAATTGGTGCTAAATCGGCCACTCACTATACATATTCGTAGAGCAACCCGAAAGGATTTGTTAAATGTCAGGAAGGGCAAAATTAGACAGCAAACCTTCGCTCGAAGGCACCTTCGTATCCCTTCAGATGTTCGAATTTTCCTCTTTTGCCAAATAGCTCTACAGCGCCATTGGTGATTTTGACTTTATCGAACAGGGCAAACAAGGTCAAATCGTCTTCTAGCGAGATAAGGAAGTGCCTTTTCTCAAAGCCAGTATTCTTATCTTTAATAACAAGGCTCGCTCTGAACTCTAATACTGGATCGCCAGTCCAGTCGTGTAGCCTTGTACCTTTTTCGATCGTGAACACAACTGATGCCAAACAATCTTTTGTTTCGGCTGAACATTGAGTGATTTCCAATTTTTCTCTCAGTGATACAAGCTGATCGGCAACCTCGTGAACCATATCAATATTGACATTGAAGGGAGGTTCAAGATGAGAAATTACTGACTCAACAAAACGTACCAGGAAAGTGTATTGCTCAACTTCTTCAGAAGGAACTTGCTCAGGCGCTAAAGGCTTTTCTACAACAAGAATTCTTGGCTCCCAAATTTTAACCGACTCGTTCTGGAAGTCCGGTGAAATATAAATATACAGGTGGTCGAGTTTTTGATCTAGTACAAAGCCTCTTTCTCGTAGCTTGAATGCCATTCGAGTCGCCGCATATAGGTTAGACACTCTAAAGCGGTAGAAACCGGACAACTTGTTGCGTCCGTCGTCATAAATCCTTATATCTGATATAGCCTTGCGATTCTTAGTTCTTACCATGGCGTGACAGCCAGCCTAATTTGGAGAAGTCGCAATTATCATACTTTCTTTTTCAGACAAACGGTAGGAGGCGAACCGGGGTTCGCCTCCATAAGCCGTTAGGAACTAGTTAGATTCCTCGAAAGAGTGCTTAGCCATTACTAGTGGTCAGCTAAGTTGAAGGGCGGTCGACGCCCAAAATCAGTTCGATGTTCAACAATTACATCACGTTCAATCGATTTGATAAGGCCAGCAGCGCTGTTACCAGAGGCTTCATCAAGTTTCCACCATGAAATCGTATCACCAGGGAACTGTTTTTCGAACTTTTTGATCTGGGTACCGACTCGATACGGACGGCCAGCCTTGCTTACTTTTGAACCGGTCTGTCCGTACCTGAGAACAATGTTCTGGGTTGTGTTTACGATTGCGTAAAGAATATTCGGCTTGGTGCTGGTATTGCTGTTTCCGTGAACATTCAACACAACTGATCCGCTACCAAGAATCTTCCCGCCGTACCTATCAGCTATCACCTCACCAGCCTTGAGAATGTTCTCTTGATGTGAGTGGACAGTTGCGAGGTAGGAGAGCCAGTCGCTGTAGAAGAAGGAGGCGGCGTTCAACACGAGGCCGATCAACTGATCGAACTGCGCCCAGTACGGCGAACTTGAGTAAAGTGGGCCGAAACCAATTGGTCCGCCACCACCACCATCACTGACTCCGCCTGGGATCGGGCTGCCCTTGAATCCCATGGGATCGACAAAGCCCAAGGGATCATTGTTCACATATGCATAGAGGTTGAGCCCCCCGACATATCCAATCGGATCAGGCTGCAGGAACCGACCAATTGCAGGCGAGTAGTGCCTGCTCTTGAAGAAGTAAAGCTCGGTCTCTGCGTCATATCGTTGACCTGTGAATCCGAAAGAGGTACCACTGAGACTCGCGCTTTCTCCCCACGGAGAGTAAGCATAGGTATTGGTGACCGCACCACTATTGTCCGAGATAGCTACTATTGAACCAACTCGGTCGTGATGGAAGTACGTGATGGTGCCGCCCGAGGAGACTTTGATCAGCGGCTCATCCAAACCGACTCCAAAGACATACCGATCCAGTAGGCTGCCACTGGTACCGTCGTAGTCAGCGATCCGCTGTTCTCCGTTGTAAATGTATCGAGTCTTTGTGGACCCGACCGTCTTTTGACCCTGACGATGAATCGGGTCATACAAATAACTGGCGCTCACACCAGTCTTGGACGCGGAGATCAAGTGGCTCTGGACGTCATAGCCGAAGGTCCAGGTGCCATCACTCGTCAGGCAGCCATTGCTGTCATACGTCTGCGAAACTCCACCGACAGTGGGATACTGATTCCGGTTGTTGGCTGTTCCATAGG
>JAGQHH010000590.1 GCA_020431945.1 Cyanobacteria bacterium HKST-UBA02
AGGCACCCACGCCCACGAACATTTCGACAAAGTCCGAACCGGAAAGCGACTCGAAAGTACCGTCGGTTTCACCCGCCACAGCCCTGGCGAGAAGGGTCTTACCCGTTCCCGGAGGACCTTCGAGGATGATGCCCTTCGGCAGTTTGGCACCGAAGAAGGCGTAGAGCTTGCGACGCTTCAGACCGCGCGCGATCCGGCGCATCTCCTTGATGGCCTCGTCACAGCCGGCGACGTCGTCGAAGGTGACCTTGCGGACGTCGGCGCCTTCAGCTTCGTGGTCGGTAGCCCGGGACTTGGCGAAGCCCATGCCCCCGGCACCGCCAGCGGCACCGCCTTGCCTGTTCCGGTACCAGAAGAAGAGCAGGATGCCGCCCAGGATGAGGAAGGGTCCGAAGGAGAAGAAGAAGCCCCGCAAGGTAGCGGTGCCATCGGTCTCCGCCTTCCAGGCGATGTTCTTTTCCTGCGCCAGGGCGATGACGGCTTCGGTCCCTCCGCGCTCCGGCAGAGTGACATAGTACTTGTTGCCATCGTCCGACCGCAGAACCGTGATCCGGTCGCTGCCGTTGAAGATGGTGATGGACGCGATGGAGTCGGGGGTCGACTTCATCAGGTCGAAAAGCTCGTGCGCCTGCATGATGCCGATAGGCTTCGGAGCACGGGGGTTGGGACGGCTGGTGGCAGCGCCACTGTCCTTGCTGACCGACTGGGAGGTAACCGCGGGACGGCCCTTGCCAGTGCGAGGCGTGCTGTGGGTCGTGCTGACGGAGCTGGGGTTACCTCGCTGAATCGGGTTACTATCGACCAGCACGAATCCAACAAAAGCAGCCAGCAGGACGATGCAAACCATCCACACTGTGAAGTGCTTGTTTTTCGTAGACATAATAGATCCCTTTATCTAGAGATTGATAGATATGGACTATGCGGGTGACGCCAGGCGTCACCCGCTTCTATGAGTCAGGCTTTTTCTGCCGGTTTGGCCGCTGTTTTGAAGAGCGGTTTAGCAGCCTCCACCTGTTCGGAACGTCCCAGGACCATGACCAGGTCGCCGGACGAGAGAATTTCAGTCGCCTCCGGGTTGATTTTCACGTCACCCTTGGGAGTGCGGACTGCCGCCACTGTGGCTCCGGTTGTCTTGCGCAGCTCGCTGTCGGCAATCGACTTGCCTTCAGAGGGGGAGCCCTTCTCGACACTGTAGACCGAGACGGACAGACCGAGCGGCACGAGCTGGAGGTTTTCGTGACGATGGTAAGCCTCGAACAGGACCCGGATGAATCCGTCGAACCCGCTCAAAGACTCATTAACATACTCGCCCAGCTTCTCGTCTTTCACCTGATAGCGCTTCAGAACCCGCACGAAGAACTCGATGGTAGTCACCAGCTCTTCGGAGAGGACTTCGTTGGCGCCAACGGCGATGAGGGGCTGGACATCGCTTGCGTGCAGGGCACGAGCGAGGATGTGGACAGACGGATTGAGCCTGTCCACCAGGTCAGTGGTCCGCCGGACTGTCTTCGTGTCAGCGAAGGTGATGGCTACCACCCTGGCGTGCTCGACCCCGGCGAACTTCAAGACTTCCTGATTGGCGCCGTCTCCGTAGATGATCAGGCGCCCGGCGCGGCTCTCGGTCATGACCGTGCTGGGGTCGATGTCGATGGCCACGTACGGAATCGAGCTGCGCTCGAGAACATCGGCGAGTTTGCGACCCTTGCTCCCGAAGCCGATGATGATCACATGGTCGTTCAGTTTCGTAGAGCCGCCGGGCTCGGCAGGTCTCGTGCCCGTCCGGGGGTTCCAGGGAAGAACCCTCTCCAGCGTCTCGATCACTTTCGGCGTTGCCGCGAAGATGAGCGGAGTCACCATCATCGACAAGATCGCCACCGAGAGGAAGAGCTGGTTCGTGGTGGCATCGATGACACCGGAGGCCAGTCCCACCTTACCGAGCACGAACGAGAACTCGCTGGTTTGACAGAGAGCCACACCGGTCAAGATCGAGACCTTCACCGAATGTCTGAAGAGTCGAGTCACGCCGGCAGCGATCAGCGCCTTCGTGGACACGACCACCAGCAAGCATGCCCCCACCAGGACAGGCATCTGCACCAGAGTTCGCACATCGAACAGCATGCCGATGGAGACGAACACCAGGCAGTTGAAGAGCTCCCGAAAGGGAACGATGTCCCCGAGAGCCTGATGGCTGAACTTGGACTCGGACAGAAGCATGCCCGCGATGAAGGCTCCCAGGGCCATGGACAGGCCGACATGGGACGTCGCCCAGGCAGTGCCCAGGCAGAGGAAGATAGAGGTGAGCACGAAGGCTTCTCTCTTCCGGGTCTGAGCCACGTGGTTGAGAATCCAGGGCAGACAGAAGCGAACGATGGTGAAGGCGCAGCCCACGAAGACCAGGGCCTTGCCGGCAATCCAGACCAGCTCCATCATCTGCACATCTTTGCCGCCCAGGAAGGGCGTGATCAGAACCATCGGCACGATGCAGAGGTCCTGGAAGATGAGGATGGTCAGGGAGTTGCGGCCATGAGCCGAGTCGAGCTCGTTACGACCCTCGAGAACCCTGAGGACCAGGGCGGTACTGCTGATGGAGAGCAGCATACCGATGAAGAACGCCAGGGACGTCGGCACCTTGACCAGGTAGCCGATAGCCACTGTCAGAGCGATGGTGAGCCCGACCTGCAGGGCACCACCGATCAACAGGAATCGTCGCATTCGCATGAAGTGCGAGATGGAGAACTCGATTCCCAGGGTGAACAAAAGCAGGACGATTCCTACCTCGGCCAGAGCCTCGATCGACGACACGTTGTCGACGAATTTGAAGCCGTATGGTCCGAGGAAGACGCCGGTTACAAGAAAAGCGAGAACCGCCGGGAGATTCAGACGATGGAAGGCGACAACAGCCACCAGCCCAACTCCGAATATCACCAGCAGGTCCTGCAAGAAGTTGTATTCGTGCATAGGCAACCCTCCGGGCTAGTTGGAGTCCAGATAAGCCCCGAAGCCGCTAAGGGCTTCAGGCGCGGATTTTGGTAATCAGACGCGGAGCGCACAGAGTGATGGGCGCCGGGCGTCTGCTTGCGAAAAGCCACGCCGAGTAAGAATTCGAATCGACTCAGTTCGAAAGACAGGTGTTACCCGCGCGACAGTATTGCGCCGGTGCAGGGTTCGAATAAGTGAGCAGCAGTTCTTTTAGAAGTTTCTTGTTGGTGAGATACGGAATGTGGATATATCTAGATATCTGACTTCATGACAACTAAAGCAATAGTTGAGCAGGTGATAGTTTTCTGACAAATACTGTATACATAGGTCCTCGAATCCGTGATCTGACATGGTTTCAGGCTTGAAAGCTTCTAGCCCAGCTACGCTAGGATCTCAGCACTAAGAAACATAAAGCGATTGTTAAGACCACCGAAACCTTGAAATTATGAGCTCGGGCTAACAAACCATCTGTTGTCCGGAACCATGATCCGCCACCATCTGTGACATCAATGCTTTTACTATATTCTTTCGTTGTTAGCCGAAGAAAACGAAATACGGATGGAGCCAGGCGCTACCATCCGTATTTCGAGAAGTCACCTACTTCCGAGGCGCGTGCTTGATCTCAGAGGGATAGCGCTCGATGAGCTCATCCGCCTTCCACCAGCGCGGGCGGATCAGGATATAGGCTCCATCGATGTTGGTGATGAAACCATAACGCTGGGGCTTGCGATCACCCCAGGCAATCTCCTTGCGGTAACGCAGGATCTCTACCCGGTCACCGACCTGGAAACCACGTTGCTTGGTCTTCATGGTTTTCTCCATTGTTTGCTCGATCCTACTAGCGCCGGGTCATGGACACCGGATCGAGAAGGCTTTTCAACTGCCCGGCAGGCAGGGAAGTCTCGCGCCGGGCGACGTCGAACACCGACTCGCCCGTCGCGGTAGCTATCTTGGCGATGCGAGCCGCCTCGTCATAACCGATTACCGGTGCCAGAGAAGTGGCCAGGGCGACGCTGTTGCTTGCCTGCTGGGGGCCACGCCCGGTCTGCTCGAGACCGTCGATGAGCCTGGTTCGGAAGTTGTTGCAGGCGGCGCTGAGAAGACGAATGGACTGGAGCAGATTGTATGCCACCAGAGGAAGCATCACATTCAGCTCGAAATTACCAGCCTGTCCGGCCACAGTAATCGCAGCATCATTGCCGATCACCTGCACCGCCACCATCAGAACCGACTCGGCAATGACCGGATTGACTTTACCGGGCATGATCGAGCTACCGGGTTGCACCGCTGGAATAAGGAGCTCGCCGAGCCCCGCCCGGGGACCGCTGCCCATCCAGCGAATGTCGTTGCCTATCTTGATAAGCGCCACCGCCAGCATCTTGAGCGCGCCGCTTGCGGCAACGGCGTCGTCTACCGAGGACTGACCGCGAAAATGATTGGCGGTCTTACGCACCGGCAGGTCGAGATCCTTTGCCAGAAGAGAGCAGACGTCGCGACCGAAAGAGCGCGGCGCATTGACACCGGTTCCGACAGCGGTACCACCGACGGTGAGATGAGCCAGTCTCGAAGCAGCCTGCTTGACGGCCTTCCTGGCCTCGCTTACCTGGGCGGCATAGCCCGAGAACTCCTGACCCAGGGTCACCGGCGTCGCATCGTTGAGATGAGTGCGCCCGGACTTCACGACTTTCCGAAACTGCCGTGACTTCTTGCGAAGGCTGACCACAAGGGCGTCCAGCGCCGGCAGAAGGGCAGTCTCGATGAGGGTGAGAGCGCTCAGGTGTAGAGCCGAGGGAATCACGTCATTGGACGACTGGCTGGCGTTGACATGATCGTTGGGATGAATCGCGGTTCTGTCATCGGCATCGAGACCGGCGATCTCGCGAGCCCGGCGAGCCAGGACCTCGTTCATGTTCATATTCGTAGACGTGCCGGAGCCGGTCTGAAAGACATCGACGCCGAACTGGTCGAAAAACTTTCCTTCGATAACCTCGCGGCAGGCGGCCTTGATAGCCTCGGCCTGCTCTCGCGAAAGAATGCCTTCGAGACAGTTGACCTCGGCGGCAGCGAGCTTGATTTTCGCCAGGCCGACCAGGAACTCCTCAGGCAAGCGTAAGTCGCTAATGGGGAAATTATCGAGAGCCCTCTTGGTGCTGGCTCCGAAATAGGCGCCTGCTGGCACCGGGACAGTCCCCATGGAATCTGACTCCAGTCGAGTCGAAACATCAGGTGTTGACTTCATAACAACTCCTCCGGTTGAGGCCGATACGCGGGAATACGCGTGTGAAGCCGGTTAGATGAAGCGAGTAAGGGTTGGTATGTGTTTTGAGTTTTGAAAAAGTTTGGAAGAAACAGACTGGCAAACAATATCGATTGATATCTTCTGATTTCAAGTATTTTGAATTGCAGAAAGCTTAAGTATCCACTATGGTTAGCACTGGCTCTCAAGCGGCTCCCGGAGCGGGCTTCGCCCGATTTTCTTGACATCGACAAGACTTGCAGAGCTAGTGGAGCAAGCGAAAAAGTAAGTGAACAGACCAGGCTCGAATCAGCTAATAGTCAAGTACCGGTTGCGGGTCATGGTCCTGGCCAGGGTCCTTGCTGAAGCGACGGTCATGGTTTTGCTCCTGCTCCTGCCGCTCATCCTCCACCTGCTCGGTCATTTCATGGGCTTGCCTGCGACTTTCAAAGTCGTCCTCATAGCCCTGGCAATCATTGCCTGTTTGACGCTTCCAGCCTATGGCTTCATCACTCATTCGGTCCTGGTGGAAGACGAAGGGCTGAGGGCTCGTGCGCTGTTCCGGCAGGAGCGCTGCTCCTGGCGGTCTATCAAAGCGGTGAAAAGGCGCTCGAACTGGAACTGGCAGCGTTATGTCGTGGAGCACGATGACGGAGAGCTCTCATTTCCTATCTGGCTAAACGAAGTCGACAAGCTGGTGGAGACTATTCGCAGCCGTCTGCCCCAGAGTGCCGGTGGCCGATCGAGCCCCCTATCGCGGTTTTCTCAAGACCCCATCGCTCTTACTTTTCAGTTCGTCCAGGCTTTTATCGGCATCGCTTTCGCAGTTGTCTTCTGGTCCTTCTT
>JAGQHH010000591.1 GCA_020431945.1 Cyanobacteria bacterium HKST-UBA02
TACGCCGTTGGCTCTAAATCGGTCTCGTATATTCCATGACATGCCTTTTCGTGATGGAGTAAGGTCGCGCGGTATCATTGTCACTCTGGCGACGAGGATCTGACATGGTCGAGACCGTTTGGGTGAGCCGTATCATCGCGGGTATCGAGGCCTGGCGGCCGATGTTGTTCGATGGGCATCACGACCTTGAGGATCAGCATCGCAACATGCGCGGCGAATCGCTGCCGCCCGAATGCTTTCCCGATAGGATGTGGGGCAGCAAAGACTTCAGGAAGGATAAGAAGCTCGGCGATCTCTTTCATGCCGGCACCTACTGGATGGTCTCGCGCGCCGTAGCCGATGCGATGGGCACGTGCGACCTCGGCGGTGGGCATCTTTATCCGGTAGCGCTGTTCGGAAAGGATCGCGTCACGCCGCTCGAAGGCGAATGGTTCTGCATCAATTTCGGCAACGCCAAGCCGAATGGCGTGCTGCTCGAGCAATCGCCGGGCGCCCTGCAGAACCCATGGAACAAGGCGGACTGGTGTCTCAACGCCTCGGTCAACGACGACGAGATTGTCATTTCGCAATGGGTTCTGGGTGGCCCGGACATCTGGGTTGATCCATCGATCCGCGAGGCCGTGTTCATGAGCGAGCGCATGGCACTGGCACTGGGCAAGGCAAAGGTTCTCAAAGCCTTTGGACTGAAGCGTTGCCGGATAGATGGCGCTTAGGGCCCAAGAGCGGATCTTGGCGCATTGTGCAAAGACCACCTGAACGAACGCCAGCTCTCGAAGGCCCTCAGGCAGGCAGCGAAGGGCAGAAATTTCAGATCGTGCCGGTGCTCGGCACCGATATTTTTTACTCTATCTGACCGAGTTCTGTGGACAGTCCTGAAAGCTTCTCCCTGAGGGTTTTCAATCTCTTGGTGTAATTCATGACCATGGCCACAGCCTCGAGATTATCGTCCTGCATAGCTTCCATGCCTGCTTTCTTGAGCGCGTTGAGGGCCTGATCCACGCCGGAGAGAAGCCGCTCGCAGCCGGAAACGACTTCGTGCTCAGCCTCTTCCACGACTTTGTCGAGTCCGATGAGGCTCGAACCTCCTGACGGGGCTGCGGGTGCAGGTGCAGGTGCAGGTGCAGGTGCAGGTGCAAGAGAAGGAGAAGGAGAAGGAGAAGGAGAAGGAGAAGGAGCTGCTGCGAGCGCGGGCGCGGGTGCAGGCTCCGGTGCAGGCTCGGGCAAAGTCTCCGATACTGGCACCGGAGGAGCAGGCAGGCTCTGGGTCGGTTCAGGAGCCGGCATATCTGATTGAAAGTTAGACTCGGAGCCGGCAGCATCCTGGGCAGGTTGGGCAGGTTGCGCGGGAGCGGGCTCCTGGCTGACGGATGCCGGCGGTGAGTCTTCATTCGAGCCGGTGGCTGGAGGCTGGGACGGCAGTTCCGGTCTGAGAAGCGCTTGCAGCATATTGCGTGGCTTCTCTTGTGGCGTTGCCGGAGGCGGCGCTGCCGGAGGCTCTTCCGCCGCTTTCTTGGTCATCATCGCAAGACTGTCGTACTGTCCGCTGGCGTCCGGAAGCATCGCCTGCGAAGCAGGCGGAGAGCTCTCTCGAGCCGGGGTGATCACCGGGGCCGGGGTTATAACAGGTGTCGGGGGCGCCGGAGGTGTCACCGTCGAAGAAGCTTCGGGGGACTCGGCTGGAGCCCCGGGCTGGGTGGGCCGCCAGCGATTGAATGCGCCGCTCTCGTCAGGGAAGTCGGTCTCAGGTGGAGGAGGGCTCTGAGGCTCACGAGAACCGAGAAGGGACGCCAGATCGGCAAGACTTCCCCCGGTGGAGGGGGCTGGCTCGAAGGGCGGATTCTCACCGGACATATTGTGAGCATCATCAGCTGAGTCACCTGGGGAAGAGGCGGGGCTGGGCCCCGATTCTTGACCCGGAGCTTGCCCGGGTGCTTGACCCGGAGCTTGACCCGGGGGTTGGAAACCGGGAGGCGCGGAAGCGCCCGGCGACGGCATCGGCTGGAAGCCGGGTGGTGGTCCGCTGGCACCGAGCGGCCTGAATCCTGGAGGAGCCTGAGGCATCTCGGGCATAGCGGGCTCAGCGCCCGGGGGTCCCGGGGGCATAAGACTGGCGAAACCGCCCGGCGGTGTGGGCATAGGCCCCGGACCGGAGCCGGGCATAGATCCCGGACCGGAGCCCGGCATAGAACCCGGACCAGA
>JAGQHH010000592.1 GCA_020431945.1 Cyanobacteria bacterium HKST-UBA02
ACCGATATCGGTTGAAGTTCTGAAATATGATCTGATGAATATCCGAAAGTGCTTTATTGGCTGCGGGGACCTGCCACCACAGCTGGTTTTGGCCACCGTGCTAGAATTTAGTCATGAAAAGAGCCTTGAGAAGCAGGATTCGGCGGTCGGTGTTTATCGGTCTTGTCCTGTGCCTGGCAGGCTTGCCGGCTCTGGCTGCTGAAGGTGAGGGTGATGCGGCTCTTCGACCGGCTCAGCCTCAGCCGAAGGCTGAGGGGGCGTTGAAGCCTGTGAAACCAGGCTTTCTTGCTGGTTCGGTAGATACTCTGGACCGGGTTCGCAAGGATGGCAAGGTTGCCAAGCGAATGGCTCGTTACCACTGGCTGGACAAGATTGCTCTGGCGCAGCCCGAAGTGATCGAGGCGATAACCAATCATAGCGGTGCCGCCAAGATTCTTGCTTCTCATCCACGGATAGCCGAGATTGCTGAAGCCGATCATTATCTGTGCAGGCGGATCACCAAGTGGAAAAGCGCTGCTCGTGTACTGGCGGCTAATACCGGCGTCCGCAATGTGATTACTCTTGATCCGGAAGGGATTTATCGCGCTATCAGGCGTGATCGGAAAGTCGCGCGCATCCTGGCAAAGAATCCTCGTTTCGATCAGATGATCGCCGAGAATCCTGATCTTGGACGCTATATCGCCCAGTTCATGTGACCTATTCAAGCATCGAGATCATCAAGGTACTCGCTATCGGTTTTCTTACCGGAGTTTTTTCCGGCGGTTTCGGTGTCGGTGGCGGGATCGTCTGCACGCCGCTTCTGCGGCTGATCATGGGGGTCAGCCCGCATGTGGCTATTGGTACCACCATGGCTCTGATCATTCCGACTTCGATTAGCGGTGCCGTCAATTACTTGAGGAAGGACCTGGTAGACAGGCAGCTCTCATTCTCTTTGATGCTGCCGGCTATCGCCGGCGTTCTGGCTGGTGCCTGGCTAACCAAGGTAGTGCATGGGCAGGCTCTGATGCTTTCTTTTGCGTGCTTGATTCTGGTTTCCGGCACTGACCTTGTATTTGGTATCGGAAAAAAGCTGAGCGGACAGGGGAGCGACTCGTCGGCGGATTCTGGATCGGACGCCGGAGAGGACTCCAGTAAAAAGCAAGATTCAGCTGATTCAGCCAATTCAGCCAATTCAACTGGTCCATCACGTCTGATGGTGATCGGCATCGGCTTCATGGCCGGAATTCTGGCAGGGTTTTTCGGGGTAGGGGGCGGCTTTATCCTGGTTCCTTGCTTGCTTTACTTTTTTAAGGCTCCGATAAAGTCGGCTTTTGGAACATCTTTGCTGGTGATTGCTTCGGTTTCGATTCCGGGAACCATCACTCATTATCTTCTCGGGCATGTCAATATCGAGCTCATGCTCGCCATGATGGGAGGTGCCATCGCTGGCTCTTTCGTGGGCTCGTCGGTGGCCCTCAAGGTGAAGGACAGCTGGTTGCGCAAGGCATTTGGCGTTATCATGCTGGCTGTGGCAGTTACTCTCGGCTGTAGAGAACTGGGCGGCTGAGGGAATATACTGGTTAGGAAGCGTTTCTAGGATCGACTCTTGTCTACTTTTCATGCGCGATTACTTGAGCTGGAATCGGAATTGATCGCCAAGGAAGAGGCGGCAAAAGGGATTCCGGAGCTGACCGCCGATTGTGTCCTGCTCCTCGAGTCGGTGGAGAAGGAGATTGGTGTCAGGCTCGGTGATGAGGTTCACAACGACTTTCGTGGTTGGCTTTCTTACTATCGCAATCGCGATCAGCTCCTCATCTGCCGGGGAAGGGCATTCAAAGAATCAGGGCTTTTCGGCAAATGGCGGGCAGGCTGCGATGTCGCTTACGGGCTCGACACTGTCACCGAGTATCGGCGTGGATTCGATGTCACACCTCCCCAGGATCTGGATCATCTGCTGGTCAATTTCGGTCATACCGGGGAGGCTGTGCGGGTTTTTCTCTGGTACGGAGAGAATATCGCTCCTTATCGTTTGATTTTCGAAGCCGAGATGGAAGACGAGCCCCATAACACCTTGAAGGATGCGGTCATCGAGGCCTGTGTCTGGATCGTCAAAAAGCCCAGGGAAAAGACGCTGCCGGAGTATCTCAGCAGTCTCGAGTGACTTCTATCAGTTTGATCAGGCTTGCTCTTTGTCTTTGTCCGGGACTTTCAGAGTGGTGCCGTGTTGATTGCCGGTGAGATGCTCCACAAGCGGCTGCACCATTGCTTCGAGATTATTGAGCGGTGACTTGCGGTGGTGCTCGAAGAGCTCGATGGGAATCGGGAAGATGATGGTGGAGTTGTTCTCGGCGGAGACTTCCACCATGGTCTGGACTTGTCTCAGTTGCATGGCACCGGGGGCTGCCGAGATTTTCATGGCCGCCTGGGAGAGTTTTTCGGCGGCTTGCAGCTCTCCGTCCGCAGCAACGATTTTGGCTCTTCTCTCCCGTTCTGCTTCTGCCTGACGAGCCATGGCACGTTGCATGCTTTCCGGAATCTCGACATCTTTCACTTCTACCGAGTTGACCTTGATTCCCCAGCCTTCGGTCTGACGATCGATGATGGCGGAGAGTTTGTGGTTGATGCCATCGCGCTCGGTGAGCAGCTCGTCGAGCTCGTGTTGACCGAGTACGCTTCTCAGGGTGGTCTGGGCGATCTGGCTGGTGGCGGTAAAAGGGTCTTCCACCTTTGTCACTGCCTTAAAAGGATCCACCACCTGGAAGAAACAGACTGCAGCGGTCTTCGCCGAGACGTTGTCTTTGGTGATGATTTCCTGCATGGGAATGGACATGGTGATGACGCGTAGGTCGACCTTTTTCTGGCTCTGCAGGACCGGATAGACGAAGGTCGGTCCCGGTCCTTTGATGCCGGTGGCTTTACCCAGGGTGAAGATGACCAGGCGGTCATATTCCTTGACGAATTTGATACCGGAGATCAGGTAGCCGAGCACGATGAAGATGCCTATACCGAGAAGCTCGCCCATGTGGAATTCACCCCGAAGCTTGGAAAGTCCTCTGCTTTTCGTACCAAATATAGAGACAATTCAAACCAGTCAGGAGCGCACCAGCCGGGCGATATAAAAGCCGGAGAGACCCATGGTGGAAGGCAGCAACTGCACCTGACCGCTTTTCAGCGCGTCTGCCTGCTTCTCGGCCAGGACAGCAGGCAGAAAAGGGCTCAGATCGTCGAGACGGAAGTCCTGATCTTCTTGAAGAAACTTTTCGAGGACCTTTTGATTCTCTTCGGGCTCCACCGAGCAGGTCACATAGACGAGCACGCCCCCGGGCTTGAGAAGCCGGGAAGCATTGCAGAGAAGCCCGAGTTGCAGGTCGGTGAGGCTTTCGATGTCTTCGGGACGGCGCCGGTAACGCAGGTCGGGACGGCGGTTGAGCACCCCGGTCCCGGAGCAGGGCGCGTCGACCAGGACTCGGTCAGCTAGTTTTTTGTCGGCAAGCTTTTTGTCGGGAAGTTCCTGGTCGGCGGGCGCTTTGTCGGCGGGAACCTGGTCGGCAGGAGCTTTGTCGGCGGGAGTCTGGTCGGCAGGAGCCTGGTCGGCATGAGCTCTGTCGGCATGAGCTCTTTCCGGAAGACTGAAAGTGAGCCCGTCGCCACAGACGATCTCGATATTGCTGAGACCGAGACGCCGGCGGTTTTCTTTGAGTAGCTCCAGGCGAGTCTCGTTGCGATCCACGGCGAAAATCCTGCCAGTGCCTTCCATGAGCTCGCTGAGATGCAGGGTCTTGCCCCCGGGGGCAGCGCAGAGGTCCACCACTACCTGCCCGGGCGCCGGAGCCAGGGCAAGAGCCGCCAGGGCCGCCGCCTCGTCCTGGACGCTGAAAAGCCCTTCTTCGTAGCCCGGGAGGCGGTCGAGTCCGCCATGTTTGCCGGTGCCCGACTCGATGATGAGAACAGCTTCCACGAGCTTCGAGCGCCGGGCTTTCACCCCCTGGCGCTGGAAGAGATCCAGGAGACCTTCAGGGGTCATGGCGGTCTCGTTCACTCTCACGGCGATGGCTGGCTCGCTCTGGCTGTGCTCGAGAAGCGCCCGGGTTTCTTCGAGTCCATAGAAGGAAAGCCAGCGCTCGACGATCCAGCCCGGCATCGAATAGCGCAGGGCCAGGGCCTCGGCGGTTTCGGGAGGGGGCTCTTTTGCGCCTGCTAGAAATTTAGCCTCAGGACTATTTTCGGACTGCTCTCCTTTCTTTTTGAGATGCCGATTGAGGGCAGCGGTGGTGTAACGAGCCAGACCGTCATGACCGCAATTGCGGGCCACCGAGGTGCAGGTGCTCACCACCGCCCTTGGTGGCAGGTCTTTGAGGAACTCGAGCTGGAAGATCCCCAACCGGAGCGTATTGAGCAGGACCGGCGCGAGCTTGTCGGCAGATCTGTCCGAAACCGAAGCGATGAGGTGATCGAGATAGTCTCGATTACGAGTCACGCCCTGGACCAGGCAGGTGACGAAAGCACGATCGCGACTGGAGAGCTTGCTTGCGTCAAGGGCTTTCTTGAGGGCGATATTGGAATAGGCGCCTTCCCGATCGACTTTCAGCAGGACCTCGACCGCCAGCTTGCGAGATTCGACCCCCTTCTCTTTCGGTGCCCTGCTCGCTGCTTGTTTTTTATTCGAGGCTCGTTTGCTGTCGGGCTTTTGCTTTTTGTCTGTCTTTTGCTTTCTGTCTGTCTTTTGATTTTTGTCTGTATTTCGATCTTTGTCTGTGTTTCGATTCGGGTCCGGCT
>JAGQHH010000593.1 GCA_020431945.1 Cyanobacteria bacterium HKST-UBA02
TCCAAAAAGGTCCAAAAGACCACATGGCAGCCTGAATCTCAACAAATCCTCCCCTTGGATACTATATTCATGAATAGAAACGGACAAAACAAAAGAACGAACCTCGATTATCTTTATAAGGAATGAACCTGCAAGCGAGAGTTTCATGAGTTTTTCTCTCTGCCTGAGACCTGGATAGAGCTTCTCGCGTTTCTCTATCTGCCTGAGAGCCGGAGAGAGTTTCTCGCGTTTCTCTATCTGCCTGAGAGCCGGAGAGAGTTTCCCGAGTTTCTCTATCTGCCTGAGAGCCGGAGAGAGTTTCCCGAGTTTCTCTATATGCCTGAGAGCCGGAGAGAGTTTCTTTAGTTCTGTAATCGTTTTTCTACTATACCCTATATTAGTTCGAGTATAAAAAAGCGAGGAGCTCGCCCGGCAAATCTCCCGAAGGAGAAGAGCCGGGCGGAGCCCTCGCAACTAGCCCTGGGCTAGATGATTACTTGCGATGGCAGCCGCTGTCGCAGGAGTCCGGCTTGCCGAGAGGCTGACCGGTGATCGTCACCTGCGAGTGAGCGGCACACTTGCCGTCGGGCATGAGACTGGCGAACACCTGGTGACAGGTGCTGCACTCGCCTCCGCCTGCGTGCCGTGTGAAGCCGGAGTGCCCGACCATCTGCTGGGGCGAGCCCATATCGAGAACCCCATCTTCACGTTGGGTTGTGGAATTCATGGTTGATTTCCTCCGGAATCGATTGAGGAGCCATGTGAATGGCATAGGCTTATCCTCCTGGTGAAGAGGTGCCAGGAGCCGAGAAAGAGTCCTAGACGGAACTCCAGCTCGCCTCCTCGCCGGCATGAAGGGGCATCACCCGGGACGAGCCGCTCTTGCGAGTGGTCTGCGCGCCGGGATGAGCATAGGCGATACAGTAGTCGTTCAGCTCGACACGCGAGCCGTCACCGAACCAGCCGTTGGCGCCTTCGAAAAGCTGGGCCACGACATTGCCACCGTGACTGCGCACCCGAGACCGCCCGTAGCTGCGAAGCTGGACATTCCCTTCGGCGTCGGCGACGGCGTTGTCGTAGGTATCGAAGAAGGCATCACCGGAGACGGTCCAGCGAGACTTGCCGCGAGCTCTGCCCGTGACATTGCCCGAGGCGTTACCGGTGACGAACTGATAGCTGTTCACTTGCACGTGGCCGTCGACAGACGCCAGCACATAGTCGTAGAGGTTGACCTGGGCGTGCCCGGTGGCGTGTACCGACACCCGGTCACGAGCGAAGACGACGGCGTTCCCGAAGGCGAGGAGCACCCCGGTGCCAACCATCTCCACCCGAGCATTGCCGGTGACGATGGCGAAACAATCCTTGAGATGGTGAACGCCACCGGTGACGACAGTGACGCCGGGAAGCGAATCGACCTTGAGAGCGCTCCGGAGAGTAGCTCGGATGGCCTCGCTGTCGGCGGTAGCGTCGGTGGACGTCTCAAGGAGATTGAGCAGGAAGCGAACTGCCTTGTCGGACGTCTGATTGGAGCACGGGACCACCACCTTGCGGCCGGCGGCAACGTCAGCCATCAGCTGAGCGACAATGGGTAAATAGCTTTCCCGTACCGCCTGAGCGGATTTTCTTTGGGTCATAGCAACTTTCTCCGTGATGCTGCGGTTTCCGAATCCAGCTCGTCTCGCCTCAAATCCGGCTTCCTTCTCGCCCCTACAAAGATGGAGCGGGAATGAGCAGCAGAAATTGTGATTACTGTTTGGGCGGGAGTTAGAGAGCGAACTTGAGCTGGAAGGGTCTTAAGAAGAACGTCCGCACAGTAGGCTCCAGGGATCATGATAAGCAAGTATTACTTGTACACTTGTTTACATCCTTGACGACCTCCCAAAAGCACACAGGAGTCTCATTTATCCAATCTCTCTACAACGCCCTTTATATACCCCATATAAAATGAAACCTAGCGCTAGCTCTCATAAATACTTCGTGAATATTCCGAAAACCCAGTAAATACAGGCTTTTGCCAATCACAGATGTCAGGAGATTAACCTGCCAAAATGGCTCATTTCGAGCCCCCCTAGATCCTCCGCGAGCCTCGCTAGCAGGGAGAAAAGCCCGACAAGCACCTTGTCAAGAAGAACAAAAACAACCCGAACGGGTCTCTAAAATCTCGAAATCTGATATCACCCGCAATATCAAAAGTGGTGCAAAAAACCGGCCGATTTCAGCAGGATTAGATGGCACCAATCTAGAGAACCGGTATGTCTTTGTATAGCTTCGCTAAACATCAAGCTGAACACAGGAAATATAAATAAGAGCTTCGATCAGTGTCTTTGATTACATGTTTATTTCAATATTTAAAGATAGCTCCAGGAAGCTTCATCATGGTGAAGGTATGTTGTGCGGGGGTTTCAAGGATCGAACCAGGGCCAGCACCGGCGCATTAACCGGTATTCATGACAGAGAGCCGGTTTCGGACACCTGCGCTAACACCCCGAAATCCCGAGAATGAGAATTTTTCCGGTTTGACGCGATCATCTGGTTTTGTAAGGTCGGGGTACTCTTTTCACCTTTCCTTAAGGTTATCGCCAGCAAGCATCCGCTCAGTCCAGATTCCATAGCGCATACATCTCTTTCTGCCCGTGGTCATCACCCGGCGGAGAAGCACTGGCTGTGGAATTCGGTCTGCGCGGATGCGCATGCATTCTGCGTATCTTCTGGCGCAGCCTTGAGAAAGCTCACCAGCTGAGTCGAACCCCGACTCTGCATTGGCTAACTCTTGTTAACGGAGCTAACAAACCATGCCGTTCACATTCGCCAATCCGTACATGCTTTTCCTGGTTGCCGCGATTCTCCCGGTCCTTTGGCTGGCATCTCGGCGCAGGAAGGCTTTGGGGCATTCGCAGTTGGACATCCATGCCAACGTCAAGAAAGTCCCGTTTATCGGCAGAATCCCCGTCGTCCTCCTGGTCGGCTTTTGGGTTCTGCTGATCGTCGCCCTCGCTCGGCCTCAACTGCCGAACGTCGGCGAGAAAGAAGTCTTTGATGCGCGCGATGTCATCATCGCTGCCGACATCTCAGGCTCGATGACCTCCGGCAAAATCCAGGACCCCGCTCAAGTACAGTTCGTCGAGGGCGAAGGGGACAAGAAGCCGGATGGTTACAAAATCATCGAAGTAGCCGAGAAGGCTATCGATGCGTTCATCGACCTTCGCAAAGGAGACCGCGTCGGTCTCATGCTCTTCGATGACGAGGTGTACTACAGCTGGCCTCTCTCCCGCGACCTTCGAGTCATCAAGTACAAGAACGTCGGGATGAGCAAGTACAACGGTGGAGGCACCAACTTCGACGGTGACGGGAAGAACAGCAAGATGGGGCCGATCCAGGCAGCCATCGAGCACTTCCGGGAGCTGGGTCAAGCCCGCTCCAAGATTCTCGTCATGGTCACCGACGGTGAGTCCTCCATCTCGGACCAGCGTTTCACCGAAATCATGGCTGATTTCCGGGAGCTCAACGTAAAGCTCTACATCCTTGGCGTCGGCGACAGCTGGGTCAAGGGGGGCTCGAGCACCCAGGACTTGCGGAAACTCACCGAAGCTTCCGGCGGCGTCGTCATCACCGTTGGTGATGCACAACAGATGCGCCAGGGGCTCGCCCGCATCGACGAACTCGAAAAGTCCCAGGTGTACCAGGAGAAGTCGCTTTCTTTCCTGGACATCTATCAGTACTTCATTCTCGCCGGTATCGCCGCCGCCATCCTGTTCTTGGTCGGCAGCGCTCTCGTGCGGGAAGCCAACTAGGCATAAGGAGCCGCAAAATGAGACTAACTAGTTTTCGGCCAAAGGCCCGATGGGTAGTTACGATCCTGGCCGGCTTGCTGTGCCTCGGTCTCGGCTACCAGTTGCTGACCTGGCCCGATAGCCAGGTGCAGCTGTATAACGCCGGCGTCGCCGCGTACCGCACCGGTAACGCGGAAGAGGCGGTCCGCTACTTCGACCGCTCGCTGGCGACCTACAAGCTTCGCGC
>JAGQHH010000594.1 GCA_020431945.1 Cyanobacteria bacterium HKST-UBA02
TATTGCCGGTGCCGGATGCCTCGTACCCGGCTGTGGAGATCTGCTCGCTCAGATCCGCTGCCGGATAGATGAGCTGGGCATTCTTCACGTTGAAATCCGGATAGAAAACCACTCTCAGATAGCTGTTCACCTCGGGATCGTGGTTGATCATGTCAGCCACCGAGTTGATCAGCTTGATGGTCAGCTTGGCCATATGATAGCCCGGCGCTGCCTTGCCACCGAATATGAAGGTACGGGGGCTGACCTTGGTGTCGCCTCGTTTTATCCTGTTATAGAGAGTGAGGATGTGCAGCACATTGAGGAGCTGGCGTTTGTACTCGTGTATCCGCTTTGTCTGGATATCGAAGAGCGTCGAGCTGTCGAGATGCAGTCCGGTGAGATCGGTGATTTTCTCAGCCAGGATTTTCTTGCGGGCGAGCTTGACCTGACCCCATCTGTGGCGGAAAGCCGGGTCCTCCGCCAGAGGCTCGAGCTTGCGCAGCTGGTCGAGATCCGTGACCCAGGCATCGCCTATGCTGTCTGTGATCAGCCGGGCGAGCTCGGGGTTCGAGAGAGCCATGAAACGTCTCGGGGTGACACCATTTGTCTTGTTCGAGAATTTATTCGGCATCAGATTGTAGAAATCTTTCAAGACCGTTGTCTTGAGCAGATCGCTGTGCAGTCTGGCGACACCGTTGATGGCGTGGCTTCCAACACAGGCCAGGTTGGCCATGCGTACTTGTTTGTCTCCATGCTCGCCGATCAGCGAGATCCGCGAGAGAAGCTCGGCATCGCCGGGATGGCTTGCGCTCACCTCATGCAAGAAACGATGGTTGATCTCGTAGATGATCTCCATATGTCTGGGAAGCAGACGCTGCATCAGGGGCAGACTGTATGTCTCGAGAGCCTCGGGCAGAAGGGTATGGTTGGTGTAGGACATGGTGTTCCTGGTAATATGCCAGGCTCTATCCCAGTCCAGCTCGTGCACGTCGATCAGTAGCCTCATGAGCTCCGCCACTGCCAGAGCCGGATGGGTATCATTGAGCTGCACTGCGAATTTCTCGTGGAAGCGATCGAGAGTTTTCTCCTTCTGGAGATAGATACGGATCATGTCCTGCAGCGAGCAGGAGACGAAGAAATACTGCTGCTCGAGACGGAGCTCTTTGCCGGCGGCAGGCTCGTCGTTGGGGTAGAGGACTTTGGTGATATTTTCGGAGAAGACCTTGGCATCCACCGCCCGGTAATAGTCCCCGACATTGAAGGCCTGGAAGTCGAAGGACTCGGCGGCCTCAGCCTTCCAGAGACGCAGGACGTTAGCGGTGTTGACACCGTATCCCAGAACCGGCGTATCGTAGGCAACGCCGGTGACGACCCGGTCCGGAACCCATTTCACCCGCACCCGGCCGTGCTCGATGACCTTCTCTGTATGTCCGCCCAGGAATACATCGTGAGCGACATCGGAATTGGCGATTTCCCAGGGATTACCGTGCCTGAGCCATTTGTCGGTCATCTCCACCTGCCAGCCGTCTCTTATGGACTGACTGAAGATCCCGAACTCATACCGGATGCCGTAGCCGATGGAGGGAATCTGCAGGGTGGCCAGGGAGTCCATATAGCAGGCCGCCAGTCGACCGAGACCGCCGTTGCCCAGACCGGGCTCGGGCTCTTGCTCGAGCAGGTCGTCGAGACTGAGACCCATCTCCATGAGGACGCTCTCGGCATCCTTATAGATGCCGAGGTTGACGAGATTCTTGCCGAGCTGAGGACCGATGAGGAATTCGGCGGAGAGATAACAGACAGTGCGGCTGCCCTTTTCGTAATAGGTCCTGGCAGTGCTTGTCCAGCGGCGCATGATCCGGTCGCGAACCACCCTGGCAAGAGCCAGGTAGTAGTCATGATCTGTGGCTACCGCTGCGAATTTAGCCTGATCGGAGCGAAGGTTCTCTAGCAAGTGTCTCCTGACAGCCTCGTTGGTGCTGGGAGCTTGCATCTCGATAGTATCGGCGCCCCGTCTTCTTTTCTTTTCCACACTTCCTCCAGTGGGCGCCCTGCCCGCTCAGACTTCCCCGATATGATCCCAGACTATTCTAGAGAGTCTCTTTACAGGGACCCTCGGCCAGGAGGCTGATTATCCTTCTATATATAGAAGTCAATCCAAAGATGGAGATTAATCTGCCTGCGACCGGATAGACTTGGTAGATTGACCTGACCCTGTGGCTGGAGCCTGAAGCTTGTTTTTCAGGCAAGGAGAGAGATATGGCATTAGCAACCGAAGAGCTGAAACAGGACATCTCGGAGTTGAGCGCTTATGGACCGGCGCGCTCCACTATAAAAGGCAAGCCCCTTAGCGACGAAGAACTCAAAAAGATGCATGCATACTGGCGGGCCTGCAATTACCTGGCCGCCGGCATGATCTATCTCACCGACAACCCGCTTCTCAAAGAGCCTCTCAAAGCCGAGCATATCAAGAAGCGTTTGCTCGGGCACTGGGGAGCGAGCCCCGGTCTGAGTTTCTCCTATATTCATCTGAATCGACTTATCAAGAAGTTCAATCTCGACATGATCTTCATGGCCGGACCCGGACACGGCGCCCCGGGCGTGCTTGCCCCGGTCTATCTGGAAGGCACCTATTCCGAGATCTATCCGGACAAGAGCGAAGACGAAGAGGGCATGGTCGCTTTCTTCAAGCAATTCTCCTTCCCCGGCGGTATCGGAAGCCACTGCACCCCCGAGACCCCCGGCTCCATCCATGAAGGCGGCGAGCTCGGCTACAGCGTCTCCCACGCTTTCGGCTCGGTGCTCGACAACCCCGACCTGATCACTGCGGTAGTGGTGGGCGACGGCGAGTCCGAGACCGGACCTCTGGCCACCTCCTGGCACTCCAATAAATTCATCAACCCCGAAAGAGACGGAGCGGTGCTGCCGATCCTTCATCTGAACGGTTACAAGATAAACAACCCGACCATTCTCGCCCGTATCGACCATGACGAGA
The DNA here is from genome assembly GCA_020431945.1 of Cyanobacteria bacterium HKST-UBA02. The sequence goes on from JAGQHH010000594.1 coordinate 2,972, forward strand.
TCGAGAATCTGTTCCGGGGCTACGGCTATGAGCCTTATTTCGTCGAAGGCAGCGAAACCGAGAGTATGCACCAGGCCATGGCTGCCACCCTCGAGCACTGTATCACCGAAATCCGTGCCATTCAGAAAGAAGCCCGGGCAAACGGATTCAAGAAGAGACCGCGCTGGCCGATGATTGTTCTGCGCAGCCCCAAAGGCTGGACCGGTCCCGACGAGATCAACGGTAAGAAATTGGAAGGCAGCTGGAGGGCCCACCAGGTGCCACTGCCTCTGGTGCGCTCCAATCCGCAACAACTCGAGCTTCTCGATAAATGGATGCGCAGCTACAAGCCCGAAGAGCTTTTCGATAAGAACGGCAAGCTCTTCCCCGAGCTGAAAGAGCTCGCTCCGGAAGGACGTCTGCGTATGAGCGCCAATCCCCATGCCAA
>JAGQHH010000595.1 GCA_020431945.1 Cyanobacteria bacterium HKST-UBA02
CATACCTGGATTTTATACCCTCTTGACAATCTAGGCTAGACCGTCTAGTATGATTTCACATTCAAGTTTCGACCACCTGTCTTTCCTCCTTGTGTTTGTTTCTACACACGTGGGAGGACCGAAATGACCATTACTACTATTGCTCCGGCTCCGCAGCCCCTGCACCCTTCATTGATCGACACCCTGGCCCGGTCGATTCATGCAAGTCCCATGGAGGTCTGGTGGAATCTGGCCACCAGCAGAGATCCGAAGATGCGCTTGAAAGTAGCGGTCACCAGAGAAGTCCCGGCCAAAATCGCCCGGCTTCTGGCTATCGATCCGGAGCCCGGCGTGCGCCTCAGCCTGGCAGCCAATGCCGGCGTCCTCGAATGTATTCTCGACCTTCTCGCCGCCGATGACGACCCGGAAGTAAGAGCAGCAGCAACGCTGACCCTTTCCGGCAAGCGCCGGGAGGGCGGGCAATGATGGCGGGAGTCTATGCATCGACAAACGTGCCTCCGGCAATGGAGACACATCGAGAAAGCGGTCGAGAGTTTTTGAGCAAACTCGACAGCATATGCCAGGAAAGCGCATCACGAACCTCTATGGCGGCCCTGACGATACTGCAAACGCGCTTTCAGTCAGGTCTTGCTGAAGGCGAGAAACTCTTCGTCAGTATCAATCTCAGCGACACATCCGCTTCGATCGAGCCTGTTTTCGTAAGAGTGGAAAGCTGGAGCGATAATCATCTGAGAGGCTATCTGGCAAGCGACGCCCTGATCCGGAGCGGCTTCCGGAGCGGCGACCAGATAAGCTTCAACAGCGAGGATGTAATCGACTGGTCCATCGTAAGGAACGCCGGAGAGCTTTTCGATAGCTCCAGCCCCGGACCGGATGGCGCACCTGATCTGGTACCAGCAAGAAAGATAAGACCGGGAGAGAAGAAAGAGCTGCTCAAGCTGGTCATCGCCGCCCTCAGTCGCATCAAGACAGATCCTTCCGATACCCGATCTTATGTGGAGCTCGCCTGGGCACACAACCGCCTCGGCGATACGGACAAAGCCCTCACCTACTGCAATCTCGCAATAGCCATGAAGCCTGAACAGCTCCAGGCTTACAGGCAGAGAGCAAGCGCTTCTATGAGCCGGGGAGACGACCGGCAGGCTCTCATCGATCTCGAAAAGGCCCTGGAGCTCGACCCGCAAAACGGAGCCTATCACTGCACCCGCGGTTGGATTTTCGCCAGGCTGGGTGATTTCGATCAGGCTGTCGAGGAGAGTACACGCTCGATCAGCCTGCAGCCCGACTATGCACCGGCCTACTATTGCCGGGGAAAGGCCCATGCCCATAAGCGGAACTATCTCGCTGCCATAGACGATCTCAGCCGGGCTATCGAGCTGCTTCCCGGAGGACATGCCAGTTATTTCCTCTGGCGAGGTTTCGCCCATACCTGCCTGACCGACCAGGAGAAAGCCCGAGAGGATCTCCTCAAAGCAGTGAACCTCGAGCCATACAATTTCATGGCCAGGCTCTTCGCCGGGATAGCCGAGTTCTCATGCGGCAACGCCCGACAGGCCCTGCTTCATCTCAACCGGGCGGTAAGACTCTGCCCGGAAAGCGTCGAGGCATATTGCGGGCGCGGTCTCGTCTATATGCAGCTCCGCGACTATAGACGGGCGGTGCGGGACTTCGACACTGCCATAGTGCTCGACCAGGGAAGCTTCCCGGCTTACAAATATAGAGGCGCTGCTTACAGCCTGATGGGCCGTAATAAGAACGCCGCCGCCGACCTCGTCCGGGCGCTTTCGATCAAGCCAGGCAGCCGGTTCTGCCTGAGCCGGCTCGCCGGCCTCCAGATGAAAGAAGGCATGTATGAAGAGTGCATAGCCAGCTATAACGACCTCTTGAGCCTCGACCCGCGGGACGGCAGCGCCTACAGCGCCCGTGGCAGGGCCTATGGCGCCCTGGGGATGCCAGGAAAAGAGATGGAGGACCGCTACAACGCCATTGCTGTCGATCCAGCCAATATGTATACCTATTTGGTAAACTAACACCGTCACTGGTGAGGCTCGTTCGCTATGCAAATTCTGATACCGGTCGATGACATGCCTTATACGCTTGCCTCCCTCTATTCGGTGCAACAGAGGCATTGGCCCCAGGGCACCAGGATAGTTCTCGGTAGGGTAATAGAAAACTGCTCGGAATATGGCTCGCAGGAAGTCAAAAGCGTGAGCAGCGAAATTAACCGGCTGGATTCCGATACTTACTACCATATGCAAAAGGCCGAGAAATGGCTCGAAGAGCTGGCAAAGACCTTGAAGATCGACAACTGCGAGATCAACACGGCACTTCTCATCGGTGACGTAGCGGAGCAGCTAGCCAACCTGGCTAACGACTATTCCATCGACTATATCGTCATCGGCTCGCATGAGCGGGCACCGGCCGTGAGAGACTGGCTGGTCAGTATCGCATCCAGTATCACAGACAAAGTCGATTGCTCAGTGGAGATCGTCAGACCAAGGGCCCTGCACCAGTTGTTCAGACAGCAGCAAGCGGGCGACGAGGAAATCTCCCGGATAGACTATTCACCCAGGAAGATCGTTCTGTCCCTGGATTTTTCGGACAATTCCCTGGCTTCAATAGATTGGCTTTGCCAGATCGGCTGCTCTCCCGACACCGAGGTAGCATTGATAGCGGTGGAGCCCCCGGTGTCGAAGGGCCTGGTCGATTTGAAGCTCTCGGGAAAGCTCGACGGAAGCCGCACCACCCAGCTGAAAGTAGAAGACATAGGCCACAAGCTCAAAGAGCTGGCCAATCAGATGAAAGATCGCATCCATGCAGCGGTCAAAGACACCAGAGTCCTCAAAGGAGACCCGGCGGAGAAGATCCTGGAATACGCAAGGAGCTGGCAAGCAGACTTGATCGTAATGGGAGCTCATGGTGTCACCAGCAGTTACGAGCTGATGATGGGGTCCACGACCCGCAGTGTCATCGACGGCTCCAACTGCTCGGTGGTGTCCATCAATGCGAAGAACTGGTCACCGATCACTTTCGACTGGAAGCCTTCCCGGTCCTGAGGTTGATGAACTCCAGGGTTCCTGCCTGGACAGAATCTAATAAAGTCAGACAGTGATTGCCGCCGGCAATCCTCAGGTATGACTTGGGCTGTCTAGCGGCGGTATAGATCCTGTCGCTATGCCGGATCGAGATGCAGGGATCGTCGATGCTGTGCACGATAAAGACTGGTACCGTCAGCTTGCCGACACTGGCAACGGTATCGAAATCGCAGTCCGTCAACAGGCAGTCAGGATAGATTTTGAGAAAGGGAAAGACATCCCTGGCCTCATCCTTCAGTGATGTATATGGCGAAAACAATATCAGTCCGGCACAGGTCCTTTGAGCCGCGATCAGGGCGGCAGGTCCGGAGCCCAGGGAAGCGCCGAAATGGACGACACTTTCCGGGGCGACCGCCAGTCTTCCGGTCAGACATTCGTAAGCCGAGGCTGCATCGTCGATCATTCCCGATACTGTAGGAGAGCCTTCGCTGAGTCCGAAGCCGGAGTAATCATAAATAAAAAGCGAATTCTGCCCCTTCAGTAGAAATCCGCAGAGCGCCAGGTGGTCCTGTAGATTCCCATACTGCCCGTGGTGCATCAGCACCACCCTGGACCCGGAACCAGGGAAGAAGAGCCCGTGGAGACGCTTACCGGCTCGATTGGTGAAGAACACATCCTCGCCCTGCCGCCCGTACCATAGGTGCCTGACCGATTCGCACCGGACCGGCTTGAAAAGCACCCGAATGTTGTAGAAATCGCGGTTCACAGCCGGCGCGAAGGTCAGATAGAGAACAAGAAGCAGACTGACGATAAAGAATGCCGCAAGCCGGACGTAATAGAGCCACGGTCTGGCCGCAGCACATTCCCGATTCACCATCTCCAGTTTCACGAGCTTCATATAAGATAATGCTAGAATCCCCACCAGCTTTGCGTTTCGACCTGCAGGTCAGTTAATCAACTGTTGCTGGTGAATGAACAGATATTACGATTGTCAAGAAATGATACCGCGATAGTTGTCTTAATTACCGGTCCTGCCTTATCATGCGCTTTCCCACAAGAGCTGAAAAGCAGAAAGGAGTCCAGGAGACATCATGAACGCAGCAGTAAACACCAGGACCAGAGGTCTTGTACAAATCACCCGCCAGACCGACTCCGAAAAGAATTGGACTTGCTCCATCGTTCTCTACGGTGAGCAAGAAAGACTGAGCAGCGTTACTCTTGGGACAGCTCAAGTAATACGCCTCTTCCGCACCCTCGGTGCACCGGCTCCGGTATCGAAAAAAGATAGCCATGTAGTCGAGTTCTACAACACGCCCGACTGGGTCGAGTTGAAAGAGCTTGGATTCAGCACCGCCGGCTAACCGCCGGAGGCTATTGTTCCGATTTCTGACTGGGCTTGCCTTTGGCAAGCTCAGTCTTTGCCATATAGAATTTAGCCGACAATGATTTTGGGCCGCTTCTCAGGATCCGGCTCCGCCTCCCGGAGAATCTCCTGCGTCAGGGAAGCAGTCTCGCCCTCGCCGAACAAAATGAAATTCAATAGATACACGAACGGGTTTCCTTCTTTCCAGCCGAAGTATGCGTGCGGGTTGCTACTGGTCCGATCGCGGAGATAAAGAAGCATGGCGGCAATGGCATTGGGCACGGCAAAGCTCTGGCAGCGCAGGACTTTGTTTCCGTCGATGACATCACCGGTGACGTCCAGGGACTCGTCGGTGAATTCGGAAGGATCGGTGACTTCGACTTCGAAGAAAATGAAGGTCGCCTGGTCGCTGGTGACTTTGTGAATTCTTCGAGTCTCAGCTTCCTTTTCGGCATAGTTCGCTCTTCCCGGTCGGTGCGAAAGCAAGCAGACATGTCCGGAGCTTTGCGCGAGCTCCTCGACGAAACCTTCGGCTATGTCGTCGAGCCGCACTTCTTTGACCCGCAATTCCAGGGAGCGAAATCCTCGTGAGAGCATCGAGCCCAGGAGAATCACGGTTATAAAAAAGGACGCGATCTGCAATCCTTCCGGGCGCTCGACCATATTGGCTATAGACGTATAGATGAACGTGATCAGAATAGCGATAAACCCGATCCTGGCACCTGTAGATTGCCTCCAGGTGACGATTACCACCGCCAGAGCCGCCGAGGTGAAAAGCACCAGCAGACCGGTTGCATAGGCGCCCGCCTGAGCATCGACATCGGCACGAAATAGAATCGTCACCGTGAAAGCCACAACAGTCAGGAAAAGGACAAGGGGACGTTGAGCACGTGCCCAGTCCGGAGCCATTCCATAACGAGGCAGATACCTGGGAACCAGGGTGAGAAGCCCGGCCATGGCAGAGGCTCCAGCGAACCATAAAATGGATATGGTAGACAGGTCATAGACAGTGCCGAATTCGGGACCGACCAGTTTGTGGGCCAGATAAGCAAGGGCCCGCCCGTTGGCATGACCGCCGGGCGCGAATGCAGCCGCCGGGATCAGAAGAGTGGTCACCAGGGACGATGTCATAAGAAAGACCGCCATGATCGAGGCGGCCACCAGCAGGAGCTTTCTTGTATTCTTAATCCTTCCCGCCGGAGTCCCCGGATCGTCATCTTCGGCTCCGCGAACAAGCGGCATGACGGCGACGCCCGTCTCGAAACCCGACATGCCCAGAGCCAATTTCGGGAAGAGAAGCATCGCCACCAGTACCATCTGTCCGATAGACGGGAAGGTAGTAAATAACTGGTGTTGCCAGTTCTGAATACATCCCGGATGAAGGGCGATTTCCTGAAAACAACGTCCCACCACCACGAGATTGCATATCAGGTAGGAGATGACGATCAGGACAGCAAGACCTACTACCTCCCTGAATCCCACCAGGAAAACAGCCGACAGAATCCCCAGAAGACAGAGAGTAGCTCCGAGCCGGGAAGCAAGATAAGGAGCGATTACGGGGTTCTCGATCAAATGAGCGGTGGCATCGGCAGCCGAAAGAGTAATGGTGATGATAAAGTCCGTAGCAGCGAAGCCGAGCAGCACCAGGACAAGGGTCTTGCCCCGCCAGCCGTGCACCAGCTCCTCGAGCATCCCGATACTGCCCAGACCGTGAGGGCTGCATCTGGCCACCTGGAAATAGAGGGGCACCAGACCGAACATGGTGACCAGCACCACCACCAGAGTGGCAAGAGGTGAAAGAACGCCGGCAGCCAGAAAAGCGATGCCCGGTTGATATCCCAGGGTAGAGAAATAGTCGAGACCGGTGAGACACATGATCTTCCACCAGCTATCCTGGTGCTCCGGCTTCTTCTTCAAATTCTCGGTGAGCCCCTCGAAGAACCAGCTCCCGAATCTATCACTCAATGACGACACGATCTATCAGGGCTCCCCGACTCTGAGCTCTTTGTCCCCTCTCACCACCATGGTCAGCTCGAGGAGCATTCTCTTCATCTTCATTACTTCGGCGGCCAGTTGCCTGAGCATCACCTGTCTTGCCGTGAGCGTATCGATACACATGCCGTCTTTCCTGGCTACACTCGCGGTAAGAACATCGAGCTGCGCCCTCGATGATCGATCGCTGAATGCCGGCATATTGGCGTCGGCGATCCAGCGCTCGATTAGCACATCGAACCTCGTCTTGCCGGGTGCATCAGGGGGAGCGGAATTGAAAAATTTCCAAACTGTCTCCGGATAGTCCACATCCTCATTGATAGGATAACCGAAAATCCGTGAAAGCATATTCGGTGCCTTTTCAGAAGTCCTTCGCTTACCGCGCATCTGTCTCAGGGTCCAGAGCGAGGCTATGGAAGGAACGACACCGGCAGGAATTCCGATGATCCCGGATGGTATCGAAAACCTTGCATTGGCGAAACCCGGGATCGTGAGCGCCTCGGCGACAGCCCACAATATACCGTTGCTGATCAGTCCTGTGGCCTCCGTTCTGGCCGTCGTCCGATCCCGCTCGTCTTTGTAAGCGCTGAGGATCTCGTCGTAGACCTGAAGCTCAGCCTCTATCTCGGCAAGGGTGAAGTCGATCTCGAGAGAGGTCTTGCCGAGAAGAAGCATGGCATCCTGCCTGCCTTCAAGATACTCCTGCTTGATCGCAACGGATTCAAGAGTCCTCGGCGACGCTTTCGACATCTCAACACGCAAAGACTCGAGCTTTTCGAGAAGAGGCGATAGCTCGATGATGTCTGCCAGTTGTCTGGAGTTCGAGGAAAGACCGTGGGAGGAAAGATTGATCCCGGTCTTGAGAATCTGCCCGGGCAAACGAGAAGTATTTGCCGATGGGTCGACC
>JAGQHH010000596.1 GCA_020431945.1 Cyanobacteria bacterium HKST-UBA02
CGATCCGACCTATGAAGAGCCGATTAACGGCGAAAATGCTTAAACTTTGAGATCCTTCGTTCACAATCCCTTGCCATGGCGCTCGACTGCGCCTAATGTGTTGCTATAGCAGAAGGTACGTAAAATGCCAGCTACAAGACTTCACCGACAATGTAAGAGCCAGCGGATCTAGAGCTGTAACAGGTCCCGGTCTGATCAATTTATTCCCAGCCCCTGCCACCGTCGGTGAGGCTGCCGTGTCTCAGCTCTTTCATTGCCTCTCGAAATTCTTAAAGGTGACACTATGCAAACCATAACTAATACAAGCAGTCGAACCGTCGCCACCAGGCTCGTTATTACCGATGTCGACGGCACTCTCAGTTCATTCATCGATTATTTCGTCCCGGCGATCAGGGACTATCTCAGGGATCTCAGCAAGCGAGTCAATCAAAGCGTCGAGGAGCTGGCTGCGGATATCGGTCATGTCATCGAGCGCCGGGGCACCCACGAATACCCCTGGCTCCTGGAAGAGACCAGTTTTGCCTGGAAGCACTATGCGGACGACCCGGACACTTTCGTGGAGGAGTTCGTCGAGCCGTTCTGGGAGGCTCTCGATCGCAATCGTGCTCGCTACCTGCGCCCCTTCCCCAATGTCCTCGCCACCCTCGGTGAGCTCAAGGAGCGAGGGGTCAGGATCATCGCCCTCAGCGATGCACCGGAGTATATGGCGAGGACGCGCAACAAGCAGATTTTCGACGGACTGCTCGACGCCGTCTATGCTCTCGAGACCGTGGAGCCCGACGAGGAAGACGTCTACCGGCCGATCACCCTGGAATACGGACGCAAGCGGGTCAAGCAGATGCGCGAGTCCGCCGACACCGCTACTGCTTTCCATATTCTGCCTCAGTCATACGAGAAGCCCTGTCCCCAGGGTCTCGACCGGGTGCTCGCCGATCAGGGCGTTTTTCCCCAGGAGGCTCTCTTTATCGGGGACAGTCTCAGCAAGGACGGTATGGTGGCAGCCTCCAGAGGTATCCGCTTTCTCTGGGCCCACTACGGGCACCAGGTTCCCGCCGAATACGAGGAGATGGTCAACTACTCTCTGAAGCCGCGCCGGGATGACGACAAGGTCAAGCCTCAGTTGCCCGCTCATCTGATCACTTCGGTGGCGGCGCGTTACGATGAAGTGTTGAACTATATCTAAGTTTCACTACCAGTGGTGGCGGCCGCCGCGGCTTTGTTCCGGGTGCTCTCCACCACCCAGCAGAAAGCCGCCGGGATCACGGCGCTGACGATGAAGCAGAGAAAGTGCAGGACTGTAGCGAAAGCAGCAGCGGCATTCTTCTCGACTCCAGTGATCATTGTCAGGGCCGAGGTGACCATGCCGTGGAAGCCACCGACGCTGCCCGGGGTGGGGACGAGGTTGCCCAGAGTGCCGATGGCGAAACAGAGGAAGCAGTTCAGAGCATCCACCTGTTTCTCGAGGTGGAAACCCAGAATCATCAGATAAAAGGTGAGGAAATAGCAGAACCACATCGCCCCGGTCAAAAGAAGGATCATCGGATAGGCCACCGGGTCGGTGATGCAGCGGGTGCCCTGATGAAAT
>JAGQHH010000597.1 GCA_020431945.1 Cyanobacteria bacterium HKST-UBA02
TTAATAGCATTAAAAGAAAAACGATTGAGATGTTGTGCCCGGGCATCTTGTTCAATGCCCGGGCACAACATCTCCTGCTGAATCAGGGAAGCTTCTCGATCACGTACGGGGGATCGAAAACCATTCCGCCCCTGACGTTTCGAGACGATCGAGAGGCGATCCAGCGCAACTGATAAACCTCCAGGGGATTGGTCATCTTGCCGCCCAGAGTATTGGGAATCACCTCGAGCAGAATGTGGGCTGCCGGATCACGATAATAGTCGATGTCGGTATCCACCCTGACGAGCTCGATTCCATCAACTACGCGGCTGTCCCGCTCGTAGAAAGTGATCTGGACATTGGCCTCCCAGAAATCGGTTTCCTTGAAGCTGGCTGTATTGCCTTTGTGGAAGACATCAGCACCGGCCGCATATTCGAAGATACCGGCAGCCACCGCTGCTCTCAGCTCGCCCACCAGTCTCCGGTCTACGTAAGCGAAAAACTTGTCCTGCTCGAGAGTTTCGTCGAACAGAATGAGCCGGTAGAACGGCATGATGGTCTTCCCCGAAGGCAGCTCGAGCCTTTCTAAGACGCTGCCGACATTGAGGAGATGGGCCAGCACCAGAGGCTTATCCCGCATCAATTGCTCATAGCGCTCTCTGGCTTCCCTGTCAGAAAGACCTGAGGACAGGGCCGCGGAGAGCGAAGGAAGGCGCAGCTTGAGCTTGTCCCAGGTAGCATAGCTGAAATCGAGCCGGGCATGCTCGGGACGAAGCATCAAGAAAACGGACGCGGTCTTGCCTCGTTGCAGCCGAACAGGATGGAATCCGGCCTGCTTGTATCCCCTGGACCAGACGATGACCGTGTACAGGTCCTGAAAGTTATCGTGAAACTCCAGGTTGTCGACAGTGATCGAGGAGCTCTTCACGTATCGGGCCAGAATCTCTTTCTGATTGCCGTCGATGACCCGCACGAGGACCTCGGTTCCGGCGGGCAGGGGCTGACGCGTGCCGTCCACGATCTCCACCTGGATTGCCGCTCGCGGAGACTGGAAGAAATAGTCGTAAGCCTGGTTGGCGAGGAAAGCCAGGGTACCGAGGTTGGCCAGCAGCGCGCCGAGACCGACGAGACCGGCAGCCGGGGCAAAACGCCGCACGAAAGAAGCGACCGTATTGGTCCTGGTAGTCTTGTTCATGTCAAACCTCAGGAGGCATGAGCCTCCCGGAAATCGCTCTTGTACCACCACTTGCGATACCACAAGAAAGAACCTGATTGAAAGCCGGATTTCTGGATGGTCGTGGCGAGGCCGATTGAGGTGGAGGCGAGAGCGAGAGATATCTCGAACTTAGAACATAGAGGCCAGCAGTTTCAACACTCTGCCCCGGATACTGGTCTGGTCAACGCCGGGAAACCATTGACAGTGCTCAGTAAATCAGAATTCAATCAAATCTCTTGGCAAAAACTAATCAGCCTGGAGGCTCATGCCTGGCGCCGATCGCGCGACCGCTTTACATCCAGGGCCGGCGTAGAATGTCCCGGGGAAAGCCTATAAAATGTCCTCCATGCGCGAACACCAGATTGTGATCACCTTGAAGACCGACCAGTTCGAGGAAGCCCAGCGGCTTGCTCGACAAGCCGGCGCCAGCTCCGCCAGCACCTATCTCAGGGATCGAATAGTTGCTCTGCTCGAAGGCGGCGATGAGACAAGAGATTCGGCAGAATCGACTAGAAAGATACAGCGCCTGGCTCGCCTGGCCCGCGATCTGACCAGAATGCACCGGGACTTGCAGGTCTATGTGGCTGAGTCCTGGCATGATACCGAAAACGAGGTTCCCGAGGCCCAGACAGAGATTCCCGTAGTCCTGAGAGAGGATGAGCCTGCCGAATCTAAATCAGCAGCCCCGGACGCTTTCGCCGGCATGGAGATATTCACGAGTCAGCCAGAGATAGCCCGGAGCCTGGCTGCTCCTCTGGCCGATTTCGAAAAAGCAGCAAGCATTGCCAGACACTATCAGGAGACCGGGACAGTCAACATGGACCAGGTGCTCGAAGCAGTCAGCGAAGCAAATGACGAGCTCGAAGAGCTGGCCGATCGAGCCTTTGCCATTTCGCCAAGACTGGGCGCCATCGAAGATCCCGATGCAGGACCGGTATTCGATGAGGATGATCCACTGAACGAGCTGCTGGAGGACACCCTTTTGAAAAAGATGTCCGGCGGCAGGAAACAACCTGCAAGACAGGCTAAAAGACAGAAACCGCACCAGCCGGTGGAACCCAAAGAGTTGGCTCCAGCTCCGGAAGAACCGGAGCCGGAGCCGGCGCCGGAGCCAGAACCAGAACCGGCGCCAGAAGCGGAGCCGGAAGCCGAACCGGAGCCGGAGTCCAAACAAGATCCCGAAGATATCGAAGATGACGAAGATGACGATAAGGATGAGAGCTCATCATCTTCCGGTATTCACGACCTATCCAGCGGACCGCCGCCAAAGCGCCGCAAGCGGCACAGCGAGCATTGATCCTCGCCAGCCCGGGTTGATAGCGACATCGGCGTGGTATTAGTGTATAAAAGGCGAACCCTCATTCGATCCGTAACGCCATGACCGACGACAAGCAATCGAGCCCCAAGAAAGACTCCGACAGCGACGAATCGAAAAAGGACGAGTCCAGGTTCGAAGAATCGCAAAAGCTGCAGAAAGAAGAGCTGAAGCAGGACGGGCCGGAAGTCGAGCCCGACTGGACACTCCACAATCTCAACAATCATCCTCTCGGAATGGAGTCTGCTATTGCCGAGAATCACGCCAGAATGGAGTCAGAGACCCTGGCCATAATCGCCAATGGCACCATTGATGAGATCGAGGCAGCTCTGCAGAAAAATCTCGAGCAGCTAGCCGCTCTTCAGCGCCACATCGAAAAGCTCACCAGCGGCGGTTGAGCCCGCGCGGGTTTAGATATAACCGACATTCTTCTGGGATCCGGCCGGGGGCAGTATTCTCAACCTGCGCATGGGCTCATCGCCGATGCTGCGGCTGCTCAGGTTGAACCGCTCCACTAGCTGGTGCTGAAGACGCCTGATATAAGCCCGGCGAGGGGTGAGCTCCATGGGCTCGAGACGGTCCATGACCTTGCTGATCGCCTGCCGTGCTTCCTCTAGAGCCACTTCGGTCTCATCGATATCGCCTTCGATATCGACGGCACCGACTTCGGAGTCGAGATGCAGAGCTTCGCTCAGCACTTTCTGGATCTGGGGCAAATTATTGCTCTTCACCACATAGACCGGAATCTGTCTGGCCTCCGCGAGAGAATAAATCTTGGCTCCCGCCCTGGCATAGCTCTTCAGGGCAAGAATGGCGTCGGCCTCATCAATGGACTTCACCACCTCCACGGGTAGTTGCAGAGTCTTCACCACTCGCTCCAGGAGACCTTTGCTCACCGCATACGGATAGACCTTGAGATGGGTCTCCTTGGGACCGGCCCAGTCCGAAGCGATTGGTGCCAGCCCATCCGCATTGGTGACGATGGGCTCGGGCGTCTGCACGACGGAGACCTCACCGGTGGTATCATCACGTTTGCGAATCTCGGGATGGATTTTCCAGCCTCTCAAGAGCTGATCCACCGCTTCACCGACATTGCGATGCACTGCCAGGGTCTGGCGATCGAGGATCTCGACACAGATCTCGAAAGTCGGCTGATTGGCTCTCTCGAGGACAGTCTTCTGGCTTCCCCGGCGACGAGCCTCATCATCACCCAGAGTAACGGTCTCGATCCCGCCTACCAGATCGACCAGAACTGGGTTCTTGAGCAAGTTGTCCAGGGCGTTTCCGTGAGCCGTACCGATGAGGGTCACCCCGCGCTCGGCGATGGTGCGAGCCGCGCGAGCCTCCTCCTCTGTACCGATTTCATCGATGATAATCACTTCCGGCGTATGGTTCTCCACAGCCTCGATCATGACCGCGTGCTGCTGGTCCGGGTGCGGCACCTGCATGCGCCGTGCGCCTCCGATGGCTGGGTGAGGGACATCGCCGTCCCCGGCGATCTCGTTTGAGGTATCGATAACAATCACACGACGGCCGAGCTCATCCGACATGACCCGGGCCATCTCCCTGAGTTTCGTGGTTTTGCCGACCCCCGGAGGGCCGAGAAAGAGAATGGACTTGGAAGACTCCACCAGGTCACGGATGATTGTTATAGTCCCGGTAACCGCACGCCCGACCCGGCAGGTAAGACCGATGATTTTGCCGGAGCGGTTGCGGATACAGGAGATCCGGTGCAGAGTTCGCTCGATACCGGCACGGTTGTCGCCCGAGAACTCGCCAAGACGGGCTACTGCCGCCTCCAGATCGGTCTGGGTGATCACCTCTTCGGCGAGTATTACAACAGGTTTGTCCTGGTAACGGGCTTCCGGAAATCTACCCAGGTCGAGCACAACTTCATAAAGCCCCTGGGTGTCCACTTCGAGTCGCTTGCGAATTGAATCTGGAAAGATCTCGAGAAAGCTCGTCAAGTCGTCACTCTGGGGTTTACTGGGCATATAGTTTCTCCGTGTCAATGCCTGAAACGAAACACTGCTAGAACTTACCATCATTCTCTCACCACTCTCACTTTATCTACCATCGACGCCAGTTTCTTTACCGAAGACGAAATTCTCGCCCCCGGAACACAAAGTGGAATGCCCGGCGGGCATGGAGCAATACACTCCGCAGCCAGTCGGCCCGCCGCCTCGCTAACAGGAACCTGCTCGGACGGCGCGAAGAAAGCCTGACGAGGGCTCATCTCCTGAAGAGGTAGCGGCGCCTTTTCATGACTTTCCTCCTGATCGCCTGCAACATCAAAAGAGCTGAGGACATCGGCGAGAAACTCGAGGTCGCTCATCTCAGTGCCGGCACCGGCAAGAAGCAGGACTCCTCTACCCAGCACCGCCTCCGCAATGATTCCTGCTTTCTCCAGATGAGCCTGAAGAAGAGCCGGGCTGCCCTGCCTGCAACCAATGAGCATGTGCCACGGATCATCCAGAAAATCGGACTCATAGACATAAAGATGCTGCGAGGGGGCAATAGACTCTTTGAGAGAAAGACAGCCCGCGGCTAGCCCGGCAAACCTTTCGAGGGTGCCTTCGCTGATGCCCTGCCGGGCGGCCTTCTCGGCGGAGCGCATGAGAGGGTAGCTCGGACTGGTGGTCGAAATCAGGCGCAGAGAAGCTCTCAGAACCTCCGCATCCATCGAGCTTCCCGCCGGAACATGCAGGACACCGGTCTGAGTCAGACCGGTGAGAGTCTTGTGCAGCGAGTGGGCTACGAGATCCGCCCCGAGTACGCAGGCTGAGACCGGCAGGTGGGCGGCAGGGCCAGCGTAGAAGTGCGCTCCATGAGCTTCGTCGACGATCAAAGGCAGTTCGAAAAGATTGCAGATTCGAGCAATCTCCTTCACATCGCTGACGGACCCGGCGAAAGTCGGACTGACCAGAACCAGACCGGCGCATCCGGAAAGCTCGCTGGTGGAAAGGAGATCCTGGATCGACGCCGGCGAGGCGCCTCCATAAATTCCCCAATCCGATGACCATCCAGGCTCGTACCAGCGGACTTCCAGCCCGGCCAGAACGAGACCATTGACCACGGACCGATGAGCGTTGGCCGGCGCGAATACGAAGCTTCCCCGGTCTGCAAGAGCAAGCAGGCCTGCCATGATCGCCGACGAAGCACCGTTGACGGTGAGAAGGCTCGCCGAAACCCGGTTGATTTCAGCTAGACGCCGCTCAATGGCGGCAATGGGTCCTGCCGGACAGCTTAAATCATCCAGACCGGGGAGCTCGGTGACATCCAGACCGTAGCAATCCGCCGGAGACATCCGGGATTTGTGCCCGGGCATATGGAATGAGGCTTTCTGGTTAGACTGTAATCTGGCAATGGCATCATCGAGACTGCCA
>JAGQHH010000598.1 GCA_020431945.1 Cyanobacteria bacterium HKST-UBA02
GAGTATTGCAGTGACTGCATTTGCGGGGCTCAGGAATATAGTTCAGATAGCGGCAACCCTTGGGGCAGACGCGGCTGTATGCGACGATATCTTCGTCTTGAAGACGAATGATGTATGCCGGTATCTCCCGAACCTCCGCTTGCTCAGGATTGAAAACCGCGATCTTCATCTGGAAAACGAAGGGGATGCAAGTCCAGGGCTCCGGAAAATCGCTCTTGTCGAAAGCCTCCCTGATGGCGCTCACAGGCAGATCAGCCGGATCGAACATACCGAATGGCTTCATCGTCGGCTTCACGAACCGCATTAGCGCCTCACCGGCAAATCCGACTGAGAGAGCCACGGGAGCTACAGCTATAAGCTTGAGGATCTGTCGTCGCGACTGGTCCATACAACACCCTCCCTGAGCTATTTCTCCATGATAGCTCAGGCATCATAGCTCAGGCGATAGTTTCTAATGGAGGGAATTGCCGACGCTCACCGGACTGGTTCCAGCTCCGGTTATCTCTTTCGAATATCGATCTTGAAGAAAACTCACGGCGTGCATTTCGGAAAGCTTCCAGCCCGGATCCAGCTCGAAACTCACGGATACCTGACCGCCGGGATTCTCCACCTTTCTCATGACCCGAACCACGGCGTGATGACTGAGGCGGCGGCCGCTGTTTTCGCCTGAGCGCACGGGAACGCTGAGATTGTCCTGGGTCAGGCAGACGATCAGGTATTGATTCTTGTCTTGATTCGGACCTCTCCCGGAATCGAAACCAGCACGAGATCCGGCTCCAACACCCACGGACCTGGAAACTCTGACCTCTATCGAATCCTTTAGTCTTACCGCTTTGACAGAGAGTTTCTCCTTTTTTTCTCTCAGCCTCGAGACAATCGCCTCCCGGGCGGCACTCTCGCTGGCGCCGTTGAAACCCCGCACCCCGTCCACAACCATCTCCGGGGTATAAACGCTTCGCTGCCCGAAGGAGACCGCATAGTCACGCTGCCTCTCGGTAAAGACCTTATCGGAGAACGGATCGCGCCAGCCCAGATAATTCCAGTAATCCACATGCTCACTCAAAGGAATCACCTGAGCCTGGTCCACGACCAGTCCGGCAATCCGTCCCAGAAGTCCGTCCGCCGGGGGACAGCCACTGCATCCCTGGGAGGTGAACAGCTCCACCACCACCGGGGGCAGCGGCTCACCGGCCAGGGAGGGAGCCTGGCTCAGCAGAAAGGATGAAAGCAGAAGAGCAGTTTTGAAATGGAGTCGATTTCTTTGCATACAGAGTGTAAAACGCCTGCACCCTCGATAATATTCCCCGGGAAATAATGCGAAAATAACGGGAATAATCTCGCGACCCGCCAGGTTTCATACCTTAGATAGCTGAGGGCGAATGCATGAGCAAAAGCAAATCTTGGTTGGCAGGTCTGATTGCCTTTTCGATGCTGTCCGGCTGTTCCGCCGGGGCACAGAGCACTAGCAAATCATCCAAATCAGAGGGTAAAAGCATGACCGGTGACTGGAAAAAGATCAGCGAAGCAGAATGGCAGAAGCGCCTGACACCGCAACAATATGAGGTCGCCCGCAAGAAAGGTACAGAGCGGGCGTTTACCGGAAGGTACTGGAACAATCATGATAGCGGTACCTATGAATGTGTCGCTTGTGGACAGCCGCTTTTCGAATCGGACAACAAATACGACTCGGGCACCGGCTGGCCCAGCTTCGATCGCCCGTCGAGCGGTGCTGCTGTTGCCATAGAATCCGACAACAGCTACGGCATGTCCCGGGACGAAGTTGTCTGCTCCCGTTGCGGCGCCCATCTGGGGCACGTTTTCGACGACGGACCGAAAACCACCGGCAAGCGCTATTGCATCAATTCGGCGTCTCTGGATTTCAAACGGAGCGGCAACAGCAAGAAAGAGAAGAGCGACTCCAAGAGCTCGGACAAACCCGCCCAGAAGTCTTTCTATACAAAGACCGACGACGACCAGGAACGCTCCTGGGGCAGAGACGTGGTCTACTTTGCCGCAGGCTGCTTCTGGGGCGTGGAGGATGCCTTCAAGGAAGTGCCCGGGGTGCTCGACACCACTGTCGGTTATACCGGCGGTATCACCAAGAATCCCACCTACAAAGAAGTCTGCAGTCATGGCACCAGGCATGCAGAGGCTGTTAGAGTAGTATTCGATCCCAGAAAAGTCTCGTATGAGGATCTGGTGGAACACTTCTTCAAAATCCACGACCCCACCACCCTCAACCGCCAGGGTCCCGATGTCGGCGACCAGTACCGCTCCGCCATCTTCTTCGAAAGCGATGCCGAAAAGGGCAAAGCCGAAGCAGTGATTGCCGAGCGCCAGAAAAAGGAGAAAGGAAAGATCGTCACTTCCCTGGAAAAGCTCGACAAGTTCTATACAGCCGAAGAGTACCACCAGGACTATTTCGCCAAGCACGGCGGCAAGAGCTGCCATGTAAGATTGTGAGGCGTTCCGAATTGCGATGTTTGCCGAGAAGAGAAAAAGAAGAGTCGTAGATGAGTGGGTGAAAACTTACTATCGAGAGCTTTTCAATTTCGCTCAACTGCGCCTGGCCAGCCGCGAAGAAGCAGAAGACGCTCTCCAGACGACATTCACCAGAGCCTTCCGGTATTTCGACTCATTCCGCCCGGGCACCAATGAGCGAGCCTGGCTCTATACCATCCTCAACAACACCATCAAAGACCAGCAGAAGAAGTCGGCGCGCCAACCACTAATGGTGCCGATCGACGATCCGGATCAGGAGCTGGGCAGCGTTATCGCCGACCCTGATGAAGACCCGGAAATAATTGTAGCCAAAGAAATGGATCTGACTCTGCTCGCCGGTGCCATAGCCAATTTGCCGGAAGAATTCGCGGTGCCTTTCCTGATGCGCGAAGCAAGCGACATGAAATACTCCGAGATCGCTGAAGCCCTGGGTGTTCCCATGGGCACAGTCATGTCCAGGCTGCACCGGGCTCGCAAGACCCTTGTGGAGATTCTATCCACAAACAAGCCCGGGGCGAAGCCCTCGGGAGACAGGTCCGAGAGAATCATCGATGGCACGAGCCAGCCGGGAGGTGAGAGCCATGGACTGTGAAAGAGCAAGAGCATTGATCGGCCCCGGCGCGGACAACGAACTTCCTGTAGCCGACTCGGCTTTGCTGGGCGAGCACCTTGAGCAATGCTCCGACTGCCGGACTCAGTGGGACGCCGTAATCGAGCTGAGGAAGGGCGTCAGAGAAGTATTGAAGAAGGCGCCACCACCAGTCGACCTTGAACACAAGCTCCTGGCCGCTGTCCACAAAGAGAGCCCCGGAAGAAGCTACCGCCGGCCCCTGGCCCTGATTGCTGCAGCCGCGGCAGCCGGTTTGCTCTTTGTGCTACCGGGAATGCTGACACCTGACACCACAACCGTTTCCAAATCGAAAGGCACCGTCGCTTTCGATTCGCTGATCGCGGCTACCGGGCACGGCGCCCCGCGAAACCCCAGCAAGACATTCGAAGTGGTCAAGCAAGTCGCCGCGGCCGACCTGGAAAAGTCCGCAGGAGAAGCCGGTTTTACAGCCAATCTCGAGGCACCGGCAGCTTACACGCTAGGCTCGATGGATCTGATCAAAGTGGAAGGCCGCCCGGCCGCCGTCCGCCTCTGCTTCACCTGCGCCGGTCAGGGCGGCTGTGTCGACTGCTATCAAACAGCTCCAGGCTTGCTCACTTTCAACACTTCGTCGACCACGGAAATCTCCGGCAAATCCTACCGGGTGGCAAAGCTCGGTAAACGCTCGGTGGTCGTCGTCTCGAAAGACGGTCTCGATCAGGTCTATACCAGCATGATGCCAGGCGACGAGCTGCTCCGCCTGGTAGCAAACAAAGTCTGATCCACGATTCGGCGCGGCCTGATCCGAACCAGTCGAAGCTCTTCGCCCCATAGCTGCCCCTCTCCCTTCGGCTTCAGTCAGATTGATTTCTCAAACGCTATCAAATCGCCCGGTGATATCTTTTGAGAAATAATATTCGGTCGTTTTTGATTCCTCAAAAGATATC
>JAGQHH010000599.1 GCA_020431945.1 Cyanobacteria bacterium HKST-UBA02
GGCGTAGATTGATTCCAGAAATCGTTCCAGGGAGGTTCCGTAGCGGACGCCTTCTTCAAGAAGCGCACAACGCTAGATACCCGATATACAAGCTGCCGACAGCAAGCAAAAGCTCGTGCCATAGGATGCAAAAAGCCGATATACGACAATCTCTCCAGACATGACTCTTTCCAACAATAAACCAGCCCGCTAGATTCGCAATAATTGCTGCAAATCCGAGAACCATCAACACATCATATTGCCAGCTCCCTTCGCCGAGTCCGGTGCCGCACCGAACATGCCAATATCCGGACCAACCATAAACCGGGAGAAGAAAAAACAATGGAATCGCAAAGAACCGGGAGATGTGGCAGTAACTCCCAGACAAGAATTCAAGGAAAAGTGCCGGAATTCCAATAACAATCCACGGAACTACCGACCAGGCAAAACCGCCGAACATCACATAGACCAATGCCCGAGCAAAAGCCAGCAGGCTGACCGGCTCGAACCATCCCGCTGGCGCTAACGCCAGGGCGAGCACGTAGATATAAGCAAGCAACCCTGCAAAGGCAGACTCGAATCTGAGAACTGAAGAAAGCCAATTCTCTCGCCCGCTCTCGAAAAACATGTGAGAAGCTCCTGACCCCAACGTTCAGAGCATAACGAACGGCTCCGAACTCGCAATCTCGAGACCAAACACTTCATCTAGTGTCTGATTCGGCGCCGGGCAATTTACTCCGGACGAAAACTGCGCCATGATAGATCTTGACCAGGAGGACAAATTGACAGATCATCAATCCCCGACACAAGACCCGCCAGCCAGAAAACACACTGGCAGGAAGGTAGTCGTCATCGCCTTCGCCACCCTCGGAATTGTGGCAGGCTCAGTGGGTTTAGCCGGCTCCATACCGAACAACTGGCAATGCGATCTGATCAGTCATTTCAGGCTCGTCTTCGCACTGATCCTCAGCATCAGTCTTATGGTACTGCTGGTGATGCGCTCCTTCGTACCGGCGGCGATTGTCGCCGGTCTACTGATAGCCAATTCAATGCCCGTGTTGAGAATCTACACAGCAGGCACCGCTCCCGAGAAGACCGCGCCGGCTCTTTCCATACTCAACTTCAACACCGAGTTTCAACACAACAGCAATTACAAGCCCTTCTGCGATCTGGTCGGGGAAAGAAACCCCGATCTCATCACCCTTGTCGAAGTGGACAGCAAATGGATAGAAGCCCTGGAGCCTGCTACTGCCGCCTATCCCTACAGGAAGATCGAGCTCACCGGTCCCGGCATGGCGTTCTACAGCAAGCTGCCAATAGAGAGCTATGAAGTCGACTATTTCGGTAAATATCACCACCCGAGAATGAAGCTCTCCCTGCGCTGCGGAAAGAGATTGATCAATGCCGTCATCGCCCATCCCACCACCCCGAAGTCCGAATTCGGTTACCGGGAGAGAACCACCGAGCTGGCGCTCATCGCCGATGAGCTGGCGTCCTTGAACAACCCGAAACTTCTCATCGGCGATTTCAATTGCAGTCCCTGGTCCCCGGCTTTCAAGGTATTTAGCAAAGCTGACCTCCGCGATTCGGAGGATGGTTACGGTCCCCAGCCGACCTGGCCCGCTCGCACCGGCCGTCTCATCGAAGGACTTCCCATCCCCCCGCTGGTTCCCATCGACCATGTGCTCGTAAGCAGTGGCATTTTCGTGCTCGACCGCCATGTCGGACCGCCCGTCGGCTCCGATCACCTGCCGGTCTTCGTCACTCTAGGGTTTTGATCTCCGAGCTCGGCTTCATTCTAGCGGGCATATGCGCCCTCGCCGGGTTCTGCTGAAATCTTTTGCCGTTTCACCTGTAGCTTCGTCGAAATGTGATCGGATTTGACACGAGAATCGAATTCATAGATCCTCATACATTGGAAATCCGTTACCAGCCCTCCCTCAAAGGACCCGCGCATGGAAAGCGAAGGAAGTGCCGAGAACCAGGCATACACGCCTGAGGCCCAGTCTATTATTCGTAACGTCATCAAGAGGCTCCAGAACGGCAAGGACATCTCGGAAGTGCTCCAGGAGACAATCGAGTCCCTGACCACATCGCTGCAGGCCGATTCCGGTCTGGTCTGGCAGATTGTCGGCGACCATCTCGAAGCCACCCACGAATTTTCCATCGACAAAAGCAAGCACTTTCACAAGAATCGCTTGAGTCCGCAGGAATCTACAACGATCGTGCTCGACTTTCTCATGCGCTTTCCTGACGAATCTGGCTCGGGGGTAATCAGTATTCCGGATACCGCTCCGGACCATAACTTCCAGAAGATTGCTCCGACCTTTGCCTTGCTGCTTTCAACAAACGACGTGCAATCGCGCCTGCTCGCCCAGCTCAGGTCCAGGGGCATCTTCGCGGGCTTCCTCGAGCTTCAGCAGCGTGGACGAACGCACCACTGGAACTTACGGGACTGCGCGACCATTCAAGAGGTGAGCGAATTCGTGGCGGTGGTCCTCCAGCAGATTATGGACCGAACCAAAATCGAGACCGATCTCAAAGACTCGAGACTTCTCAACGAGGTAACTGCACACTTCCGCTGCTCCAGCGGTGAGCTGACCCGGGAAGCAGTCAGCAAATCGGCGCTCCTGATTGCGGACGATCTCGGCTTTTCCCATGCCCAGGTCTATCTGCTCGATCAATCCGGCTCTCTTTTGCGCCCTCAGGTCGAAACTGACGATGCCGAAGAGATCAGCCTCAACAACAACGAACACCCCCTGGTCAAAGCCTTTCATACAGGCGTAGCCAAACTGCACGAAACCCCGTCCGGGCAAAGCAACGGTCACTTCTTCCAGGGCGAAACCGCCTGGGTCTCGCCCCTCATCGCGAACGGCAAGCGCCTCGGCGCCCTCGCCCTCTGGAAGCTCCGCTCTACCGATACCACCCTCACCCCTCAGGACGTGGAGCGAATGCTCACCATCACCGGCCACCTGTCCGATTCCATCCACGCCGACTACAATAATGGAACCGAACAATCCAATTCTTGAGCCTCCGGCAGCAAGCGCCATCGATTTCGAAAACGAATCCTCAAATCCCCCGGCACAATACCGCCATATGACTGTCAGATCATCTTTTTCGAGAAAAACTTGATCTGAGAGTCATGTCGAAGAAGAAAAATGACTGTGAGATCATTTTTTTTGGAAAAAACTTGACCTCACAGTCATACCGACCTGATGAATCTGGGGGTCCCGCCGGGGCCCGCTAGCGGCGGCGCTCCTTGCGAATCTCGCAGATGACTTGCGGTGCTGGCGCCGCGATCATGCCCTTGCGTGGTCCGGTGGTTTCCCGGTGGAAGTCGAAGAAGGACCCCATAAAGGTCTCGATATACTCCGAGCAATAAAGCAATTTCTTCATGTCGAAAGGCTTGGCGTCCGTGCTGGTCAGCTCGCCGAGACTGCAGTAAGCGACCATGTCCTCCATGGAATCGCCGTACACCTCGCCGTTTGTGCGGACGCTCTGCACATCGCAGAAATAGTCAGGGAACTCATTGTCGAGGGGGTCGGCGATACCGCCGCCTTCGAGCAGCACCTCCCGGGCACGCCAGATCATCCTGATGTTGTAGGCGCTTGCCGGGTCGACTTTATCGAAGTAGTAGAGACCGGCTTGGCCGAGGTAGTTGCGAGGCTGATCGGCATAAACGATGAAGATCGAGCCTCCATCAGCAAGTTTGCTGTACATGGTGGAGATGAAGCTGACAATGTCGGAAGCCGGATTGATATCACGGGCGGTGAAGATAGTCAGCGGATATATTGAGTGCAAAACCATGACGACATCCTGGGCTGGCAGGTTGTACAGCCAACCGGCATTGGTACCGGTTGGGTAGAGCGCCTGCACCGGTCCCGGGAATGTCGCCCCCAGCTGCACCATAGGTGCCATTGAAACCGCGTCGAGATAGCGTTCGAGCATTAATGGATTCGGCTCCACCGGTGATAGCATGGCCGGGAACTGCCTGACGACGGCATCGACGACCTCGCCGGAACCGGCGCCGATATCGAGAATATTAATAGCCTCGCGCTCGCGATAGCGCGCAAGAACCCGCCTCAGGCTCGGATAGAAATGAGCGCGCAATGAATTGCCGCGGCAATCGCCGCGAACGGTGGAGTCAGAAAGGGACACCATCATTCTGTTGTGGAAGACCTCGACATATGCCTCAGCATTGGTCATCCTCGAGAACTTGTCCAGAGTCGCCTTCGTTAGCATTTTCATCACATTTACCCCCTGGGCTGTACACTCTCATGATCGACCTCAAAAATGAGGAATCCGTGAGGGTGCGACGTGAAAGCTAGA
>JAGQHH010000600.1 GCA_020431945.1 Cyanobacteria bacterium HKST-UBA02
GGCCGGAAGGTGTGTTCTATCTAGTGTACCGGATTGGGCAACTCCGGGGGCTTGATGCTGTTTTCAGCCTCGAGAATCTCTACCTCTTGAACCAGTAGAGACGGAGCGATCACGTGACCGTAATTGTTCGCAGCGGTCTCCACGGCATAGACCCGCGCATCGCCGCCGGTGGCAAGAATGTCTTTGAGAATACGCATAGTGCTGGCCCCGAACGTCGAGCCTCTAACGAGCTTGCGCTTGCCGTCCTTGAGAGAGACCTCGTACATCACCGCCGGGCTCGGGAGCTTTCCAAAGGCAATCGAGAGGGCATCGCTCCAGGAGCTCAACTCGTCGAAAAAGTTGATCTGGTAGAGATTGTCCAGCTTGCTGACTACCACGGCATGATCGAGTCCCGACTCCCTGGCGAGCTTGCACAAACGGCGCTCGAGCTTGCCTTCCCCGATAGACCTGGCAGAGTCGAGGATGAGAACCGAGGTCTTCGCCTCACCGGTGGTGGTACCATGCCCGTTGCTTTCCTTGTTCGTCTTGCTCGGCGTCCTGCCGCTCAGGAAAGTTCTGAGAAAGCCGTTTTCCACGACTTTCACCGGACGGGCGAGGACGCCCTCATCATCGACATCGTAACCACCCATCAGAGGGACGCCGCGGAAAGTCCTGGCAGTCGGATCATCGGTGACACTGAGAAAAGTCGGCATGATCCGCAGACCGATTTTCTTCTCCAGGGGATTTTCGAGGCTCGTATCAGCCATGGTATCAGAGGGAACCGCCCGGTGCGCCTTGATCGAGGGCGCCAGGATCGAAGAGATGAATGAGGCAGCAGCTTCCTCCTCGAAAATGACCGGACCCTCGTAGGTCCTGGCTGCCGGCGCATTGGCCAGCCTGGTCAGAATGGATGCCAGCTCCCGGGTGCGGTCCATCATCTCTTCCCGGGAAGGGAGATCATTGCGATCGTGAGCGAGGAAAACAAGCTGATCGGTGGACGGAGAGCCATCATCGGCCTGGCAGCAAGCTGCTACCATGACCCGGCAGGCACGCTCGGCTGTCCTCACCCGGCTGCCTTCGCTGTTTACCAGCCAGGTATTGATCACCCTTTCGTCATAGCGGACCCAGGAGCTGCGCACCCTGGGGAAATCGCGAAAGACCCCGGAGAGATCGCGAACTCTTTCAGTCCAGGTTTCCCTTTCTGAAATCCGATCGACGTCGGGAGCCAGCCTGCCGGGCTCTTGAATGACCTCGACAGCCGGCGCCCGGGAAAAGTCGTCGAGATGATCGCTTTCCTTCTTCTGAAGAAAGTGAGCTTTCTTAGCATCCCTGGCGGCCACGGCCTTTTTGTAAGCCGAGTCGGTAGCCAGCCAGAAGGATCGTCTGATCCCCATATAGTCGTCGTCGACACCCACCTCCGCATCGCTTGTAATGCCGGCTCCGGCGCCACTGGAGTCCTTGAAATTCGAGCTATCCGACTGATAGGATCCCACCCGCACATCCACGTCCAGAGTCCGCTGCCGGCTACCAGACCGCGAGCTCACCGCCCCGAGTTTGGCATCGACTGAAAAGTCGATGGTCTCATAGAGGCTGTAGCGAATATAGTAAGGCTTCTCATGATCCGGCAGGCTCAGACTGGTAAGAGACCGCTGGAGCTCGTCGCTCATAGCCCTGAGCCTGATATCATCGACTTCTCCGCCTGCCATTGCCGAAAGACCGGGCAAGAGCAGCATGATCACCGTCACTAGTGCTGTGGCTACACGTCTCAAGGAATCTTCTCCTTCCGGGATTCATGACCCGGATCCGGCAGGATCGGCGGAAGGTCGTCCGATTTCTTCTTGCGCTCCACTTCGATATTCTCGAGAAGCAGGCTCGGTGACGAGGCCGACACCGGAACCCAGCCGGACTCGACACCGCAGGTGCCGTTGAAAGTCTCGAAATCATCCCCGGCAGCGATGATTCTTTCGAGAGAAAGAAGCGGGGTGCCGACGATGTCCACGCCTCTGATCAATTCGTCCGGACGCCCGTCCGCAAAGACTCTGGTTACCGAAAGAGGATAGAGAGAATAGAGCTGGGGCTCCCCCGTACGGGTCATGGTGGAGCCTCCGGCTATATCGTCGAAGATCAGACCATAAGGCTTGCCCTGCTTTCTGACTTGCTCGATGAGCATTTCCCTGAGCCTTGCCGGGCTCACCTGGGCTGACTGCGCAGCCAGGACCATGAGATTACCCTGCCTGGCCACCGGGGCACTACCCCAGCTGCAACGGCCATGCCCGTTCGAGTCGGGGAATCCGGCAAGCGGTGCTCGGCTCTTCAGAAAGCCCTTGAGCACGCCGTCTTCCACCAGGACAGTACGGCTTGCCGCTACCGCCTCGTCATCGTAGCGATAGTGACCGGAAAGCTCCGAGAATTCGGTCTTCTTCATGGTCGGATCATCCACCACCGAAATAAATCGTGGCATGATCGAGCTGCCCACCTTATCCCTGAAGGTTCGCCCTTCATCCTCGTTTTTCTGACGGTGACCCTCCAGGCGGTGCCCCTGTACCTCATGGAAAAAGACGCCGGCGGCCTTTCCCCGTAAGATGGCCGGACCGGCATAAGGCTCCGCCAGTGGTGCCAGGCGCAGAGCCCCCAGACGTTCTGCCAGACTCTTGATTTTCTCTTCCACCACGCTTTCGGGGGGCAATTTGTCGATACCGGCGGTCTCGATTCGATCGTCGAGCCAGAGCTCCATACCGTCCTCCGCCACGGTCTCGGCATGGATACTGATGGATGCGGAGAGGTCGCAACTGCGGATCTCCCGTTCTTCGCTAGTAAGCACCTGCCTGACCTCACGCTGGGCCGAACAGGCGACATAGGAGTCCTTGACGAAAGGATAATCATTGAAGATGCCTGAAAGCCTCCTAACCATCTGGTCGAAGGCTCCTGCCTGCACAGGGAAATCCGCCACCGCCTCGATATCCCGGAGGGGTCCGTAAAGACGAAAGTCTCCGGACTGGTCGATCTCTTTCACTCTCACCTGCCTGGCGCCCCTGGCCAGAGCGAAGAGCTTCTGGGCGTTTTTGAAAGCCTTGTCGGTAGCCTGCCAGGCCGGGTTGCGAATCGCCGCCTCGTTGAACTCCTCAGGAAGCGTATACATGGACGAATAAGAGCTGCTGAAATCGACCTGACCGCGCACCGGATGATAATTATCGAGTTCCTCGCTGCCCGCTCTCACCTCCACCTGCAAATAGCGAGATCGGCTCGGACTGTCGTATTCGGCCATGAGCGAACCGGCACTGCCCCGGGCGGAGACATAGTCTCCGTTATAAGCCCGGTAAGCGATGAAATAGATCGGCGCCTCTCCGCGCTTGCCGAGCAACCTGATAGAGCGTTCCAGCTCCTTCTTGAGGGCAGCAAGAACCTGATCGTGATAACGGGCCTGGTCCTCAGAGCGAGCACCAGGCATGAATAAAAGCAGGATAAGAGCCGAAAAGAGCGAGGTGAGCGAAAGGGTGCTTCGACGCATCACTTTTTCTTGTTACCGGTTTTCGGCTCGAACTCGGGCTTCAGCTTCAAGACATTGAGGGGGTACTTGAATCCGAGATATTCGATAGAGGGGTGCACACCCTTATCGAGATTCCAGTCGGCCATCTCGATGGGAGCGTAGTATTTGAGAATCTTGTCCTTGAGACCGTCATTCTCCAGGATTACGCCCATGGTCTCCTGATCATAGATTACAAGCTTCGGTCTATCCCTGCCGCTCAGATCTTTATTGATATTCTCTAAAACCATGTCCATGTGATAGCCGAGAGGACCGGCGGACTCCGGAGGCTCGAGAGGCAGAATCCGTTTGGAGATGCTCAGAGGCTCGGCGGTGAGCAGCCCGCTGGAAGCAGGTTTGCGACCCAGTTGAAGAAGCAGAGGATAGGCCGGCCTGGCCCTGGGATTGAGCACCAGGACGCGGTCACCGGGCCGGGTCTCTTTGAGTATCTGCTCGGCGAAGTCAGCAAGATCGCTTTTCGGAGCGCTTCCCGGATAGCCCTGATCAGATAAGCTCAGATACTCCACTCCCGAAAGCTGGCTCGACTGGTAGAGAATCGCTCCGACAGCCGCCAGTCCGGCTACTACTGCGATGGCACGGGGCAGGAGGCTCTTACTCATTGCCTTTGCCAGAACTCGAGTCCCGGCCATCCAGTTGATCACCACTCCCAGGGCCAGAGACCCTGCCAGAGCGGCTCCATAAACGAACGGAAGGGCCTGGAAAGTGAGCATATGCCCTTCGAAGATGAAGATTCCGAAAGATGCCACCGCAATCACCACCATGGGCACGATCAGGCTGCACCATTTGCGCAGCCCCAGAGCCACCGTCACGGCAACGATCATAAAATAGACAAGGTCCCGTCTGTCCGGAGTCTTGTCCACATAGCTGAGTATATCCCACCAGTGCTTATAGTCGTACATCACCAGGGGTAGTGCCAGAGCGGCATAGAGACTGCTCATCGGAGCCGGGATCATGATGAAGTGAGAAAGATAGATGGCCAGCACCAGGGAACAGGATGTGAAGTCGAGACTCGAGAAAGGCTTGAGCGACTGTTTCTCGACCCACCAGACGAGTTCGGTGGCGACGAACAGAAGAGCGAATATCGGCTCCAGGGAAAAGCCGATCCCGGCTGCGACACCGCAAGCCGCCAGCAGACGCGGTCCCAGGATCTGCCCGCAGAAACTCGCTTTCCGGCAGAGAAAATAAGGAATAGTGAGGAGCATCAGAAGATGATGAGCCTGACCGAACTCGCTGATGAAAACCAGGCTGAGAGCAGCAAAACAGATAAGGAAATAAGGGGCGCTTGCCTGGTCGCGACTCTTGTTATCGAGAAGAACGGATTTGCAACCGATTAGAGACAGCAAGAGAACGACGAAGACGAAAAGATTGAAAACAAGAATGGGATGGACATTGGTAAGCTCACTGGCGGCTGCCGGTATGAAGAGCAGATAGAGCATCGCCGGCGAAGAGAGTACGAAAAAGTCGGCATAGGGAAGCTTGCCGTTCACCATCAGGAGGGCGCCCTGGAGGTGGACGGCAGCCTCGGCAGGAATTAAAAGAGGGTGAAGGAGAATATGAGCGAGAATAACCAGGAGTATCGCCAGGACAGTGGCGATAGTGGCAAGGCGAGCCCCTTTGCTGGCGGTCTTACTGACCCGTGATGTTCTGGCTATTACCTGCATCGAATCCCTGAATCCTGCTGATTGGATTTAAACGAAAAACCCGAAAAGAATCGATCTCACCGATCTGGTTGTAGTCCTTCAAATACTTGCTGACGAATTGGAACGGCTCCAGGTAGTCTCCCACCGGAGAGTTCTGGATGAGGACAAGCGCCGGCTTGTTGTTCTCGATATCCTCGCCGTACTCCCGGATGATCTGGGAAGTGTGA
>JAGQHH010000601.1 GCA_020431945.1 Cyanobacteria bacterium HKST-UBA02
ATCGCCAAGAAGTATCGCAATCGCGGACTCAGCTTCCTGGACTTGATCCAGGAGGGAAACACCGGATTGATGCGGGCCGTCGACAAGTACGAGTATCGTCGGGGCTTAAAGTTCTCGACATACGCGACGTGGTGGATTCGGCAGGCGATCACTCGGGCCATCGCCGATCAGGCTCGGACCATTCGCATTCCGGTCCATATGGTCGAGACCATCAACAAGCTCAAGAAGATTACCCGCAAGTTGGCTCAAGACAGAGGCCGCAAGCCCACCGAAGAAGAGATCGCCGAGGGCATGGAGATCAGCGTCAGCAAATTGCGCGAGATTGTCAAAGTCGCCCAGGAGCCGATCTCGCTCGAGACCCCCATAGGCAAGGAAGAGGACAGCCGTCTCGGTGATTTCATCGAGGATCGGGACGCCGAGACTCCGGCGAGCAATGTCACCCAGGAGCTTCTGCG
Source organism: Cyanobacteria bacterium HKST-UBA02 (assembly GCA_020431945.1). The sequence goes on from JAGQHH010000601.1 coordinate 456, forward strand.
CGAGGACATCATCGAGGTAATGGCCGGGCTTTCGCCCCGGGAGCGCGATGTTCTGCGTCTGCGCTTCGGTCTCGACGACGGGCGCACCAGGACTCTGGAAGAAGTCGGGCAGCTATTCGGGGTCACCCGGGAGCGGATCCGCCAGATCGAGGCGAAGGCTCTTCGTAAGCTCAGGCATCCCAATCGCTCCAGACGGTTGCGCGAATATATCGACGACTAGAGCTTCACCGGATACGGTGCAGTCAGCCGGCTACCAGCCTTCGTCCTCCGGGAGCCACTCGAGAATCTCCGGTGGGCGTTTGATCTCCTCGAGCATCTCGTAGAGGCTCGAAGACTCCTGGGCGCGCACGGCTTTCAGCGGAACCGCCAGGACCTTCACCGTCACCGCTCGTGAGCCCAGCTCGATATGGATCGAATCGCCTTCCTTGATGTCTGTGGATGACTTGGCCGGCCGGTCGTTGACATAGACCCGACCCTGATTGCAGGCCATCTGGGCAACGGTCCGGCGTTTGATCAGCCGGGAGACTTTCAGCCATTTGTCCAGTCGCAATTTCTTCTCCTCGAGTTCATTTGTGTTTGTCCGTCCAGTCCGGTATGAATGAGAAAGGTACCAGGTCTTTGTCCAGATCGGCGATCATCGCCCGGTCTTTGCGAGCCCTGGCCTTTTCCCCGAGCTTCTCATAGACCCTGGCTCTGCCTTCATAGAAGGGGCGGTGATTGGGGGCCACGGCAATCCCTGCGGTGTAGTCGCCCACCGCCGCCTTGAGCTCGCCGAGATTCTCGTGGGCTTTGCCTCTTGATTCAAAGCTCTTATAGTCCCTGGGATTGTGCTCGATCATGAAGTCATAGTCGGCAATCGCCTTTCGCCAGTCTTTCAGGATGGAAAGAATGGCAGCTCGTTTGAAGCGGTAGTTGATGCTGTTCGGGGAAAGCTCGATGGCCCTGTCCAGCATTGCTGCCGATTCCCGGTATTTCTTCTGGTGCATGAGAACTCTGGCCTTCAGGTAATAGGCGAGGTTCCGGTCCGGCTGCCTGGCGATCACGAAGTCCAGGTCTTTCAGGGCTTCCTCGTCCCTGCCGAGATTGTGCAGGCAGTCGGCCCGGTGCAGGTGACCATCGAGGGAATTCGGAGAAAGCTTCACTGCCTGGTCGAGTTGCTCGAAGGCGAGCCTGTCCTCCTCCATGTGGCTGTAAACAGCTCCTAATTGAATGCGAAGCCCGGCATTCTTCGGAAAGCGCTTGATCGCTTCCTTCCCGAAATCCAGGGCGGCATCGTAAGTCTCTTTCCTGGATGCGAGGAGGTCGAGCTTCTGGGTCCAGAGCTGGACCCGCCCGGGCTTCTTTTCGATAGCCCTTGAAAGAGCGTTCAGCTTGATTTTGATGTCGTTGCTTTTCGGGGTCTGGGCATGGTCCCCCGCCAGTCGCGAAGGGCGTGACTGGCACGATACCGGCTCGCCTGAGGCGGCGACGGAAAGTACGATGAAAGCAAGGAGAGGTCCGAGGCAGCGCTGCATCATTGCATTGTATTACAGATGCGATGCCGGAAAGGCACAACTGGCGCTCCTGATGGTGAATCTGAAAAGCGTCTCATGGTGCCGGACGCCGGAAGATTGAGCGCGATGGCGAGAGAGTATAGAATCAGGTATTCTTTTTCAGGGCGATCTTTCCGCGATTTTAGCCAGGTGACCGTGCGCCTATTCTTGATGCCAGCCAGTAACTTAAGCAACCATATGTGGTTCCGACCGGGATTGCCGGGGTTCCTCTGCTTGCTGACGTTGATCACTCTTCTAGCCGGATGCGGGGGCAAGGTGGAGGAGGAGGAGGCCCAGAGCAAGACTATCTCCGGACCCCGGGTGTTGAAAGTCTCGGATGATGTTATGAAAAGGCTGGATGTCAAAACCGAAGTGGTTCAAAAACGTCCGGTGGCTGTGCCGCTGCATCTCACCGGCAGAATCGAGCCCGATATCCAGAAAGAGGTGGATATCAGCACTCGAATCGCCGGGAGAATCAGCGATATTTTCGTGCTTCCCGGCCAGCACGTCGAGAAGGGGCAGCGTGTCGCCCTGGTGGACAGCCAGGAGATTTCGGACCTGCAATCCCAGCTCATCGAGGCGCGCTCCAAGCTGACAGTGGCGGAGCTTCACGAGGAGCGGGAGCGCCAGATTTTCGAGGAGCTTCTCAAACGTCCCACCGAGCTTATCAAGGCAAGGGCGACTTTCAATTCGGCGAAAGTGCAGAAAGAGCTTGCGGAGACCGAGTTCGATCGGATCCAGGGTCTCTACAAAGAAAAGATCGCTGCCGCCAAGGACTTCGTCACCGCCAAGGCCAATCTCGCCAAAGCCCAGGTCAATTTCGATCAGGCCCAGGCCAATTTTCAGCGTGAAGAGCACCTCTACAAGAATCGCGCCATGCTCAAGCGCGACTACCAGCTTGCCCAGGCGGAAGCCTCCCGGGCCCGCAACCACGTCAATATGCTCAGCCAGAGACTGAGTTTCCTGGGCTGTGGACAACACATGCTCGACGAGGTGGTTTCGAGCGGCAAGATCATCGGCTCGATTCAACTGACGGCCCCGATAAGCGGTGTGGTCACTTATCGCGATGTCTCGGTGGGAGAGCTGGTGCAGCCCGATCGAGTGATCTTCACCATCAGTGATATGTCTACGGTGATGCTCCGGGTCGATCTTCCCGAGTCCGATCTCAATCGGGTGAAACTGGGTGATCGTGTGAAAATCCGCCTGGCCAGCTATCCCGATGAGCTCTTCCAGGGAGTGGTGAGCTATATCAGTGTCATCGTCGACCAGGCCACCCGCACCGTGGCTGTGCGAGCCCGTCTCGAGAACAAAAAAGGCATCCTCAAGAAATTCATGTTTGCCGAGATCGAGCTGGAGGGGGCTCCGCAAATAGTGCTTGCCTGCCCCAAAGATGCCATCCAGGAGCACGGCGGCGAAAAGATCGTTTTTGTCAAAACCGCTGAAGGTTTCGAGGAGCGGCGGGTGAATGTCGGCTTCGAGGGCGAGCATTTCGTCCAGATCAAATCGGGTCTGGGGGAAGGCGAGGCTGTCGCCACCCAGGGCAGTCTCATGTTGAAGACCGAGATTACTTATCAGCACTGACGAGCATTTTTCGTGATCGAGAAGCTAATTCAATTTGCCATGACCTACCGCCTGCTGACCGCGGCTGCGGTGGTGGGGATTGCCTGTCTCGGGCTC
>JAGQHH010000602.1 GCA_020431945.1 Cyanobacteria bacterium HKST-UBA02
TGGTGTCGTGGGCCAGGGCGCTCAGCATGTCTACAGCTATTGAATGTTCCATAATTCGAGAATAGTCGAAATATCTGGCTCTGTCAATGCTTGCTTATCTCTTGAAATGGGTAGGTTCTAAGACATGTATATCGTCGTAGCGCTGATTGCCGCTTTTGCGTATGCCCTGCAGGGCACCCTCATGGCGTCCTTTTACCGGAAGATGGACACTCTTTCGGTGGTTGCCTATCGCGGGCTGGCTATCGGGCTTGCCACCCTGCCTCTGCTCTTCTTCCTGAAAGCCTCGGACTTTGCCACGGTCCCCTCGATCATGGGCTCGATTCTTCTATGCTCGGTGGTCGCTGCCTGCGGCAACTGGTTTATCGCCAATGCCGTCTGCCGGCTGCCTGTGGGCATCGCCAGCGCGCTTCTCGATAGCTTCCGGACCGTCACCGCCATAGCCCTGGCCATCTTTTTCCTGGGCGAGATGCTCAATGGTATTCAATTCGCTTTCATAGGAGCGTTACTCGCCTGTGTGGTCACCCTCTGTCTCTGCAAGAAGAACCCCGGTAGCGAGCCTCTGCCGCCGGCGATTCTTTTTACCGGCATTGCCTTTGCCCTGGCATCAGGGGTGAGCCTGGGCTGTGCCATGGGGATGATCGGGGCGACTTCTCGAGCCACCCACCCGCTCCTCATCGTTTTTCTCTGGGAGCTCACTATCGGTCTGGTGGCCATGGGGGGCGCCTTCGCCCGGGGCAAGCTCAAAGGCGGCGTCATGGAAGGCTTCTCGCCGATCTCTCTTAAAGACTTCGGGCGCGTTGTCCTCTGCAGCTCGCCGACAATCATCGGCACAGCAGGCTATGCCTTCGCAGCCAAGCTCGGCTCCATCGCCGTAGTCTCGGCGGTCCTCTCCGCCGGCAGCGTGATCGCGGCTCTCATCGCTTTCGTGCTCTATCGCGAGCGTCTGACTTCTACGCAATATGCCATGATCGCTCTGTGCTGCACCGCAATCGCCGGGCTGAATCTGGTTTGATTTTAGGGAACAAGAGCACCAGTTAATTGTTGCCAGAGAACGACTTTGTAAGGCCTGTAGTTTGGATCAGCGACGGAGCTAACTTGAGTTGGGTTAGTTGAATAAGTAGGCGCATTTGAATTGTTTGAAATATCGCTGATTAGATTTATGCTGCCATTGTTCGTCAAAGAGACTTGATCACCTACTACTGCACCGATGAAATCTCCGTTTCCTGATATAGAAACTTTTGCGTTCGGGGCGTAGACAAGCCCCTTGAATGGTTGCGTTGGCTTCAGCAAAATGTTCACGTCCTTTGTGCCGTTGTAAAAGAGCTGCACCATCGTAGGGTCGTTGTTGTTTACGAACTTGCTCGAATCGATATCTACGGCACTTTGCTTCGGGGAAGCAAGGTTGAACGAGTCCGTTACGAACAGCTTGGTGGTTTCACCCGAGTTGAAATTCAGTGAGCCCTCGCTGCTATCTATTTGCGGGGTGCGATAATTCCCGCTTCCGACATCCTTGCCAGCACTCGTAGGGCTATCTATGACGGAATCCAATGGTGACACCGATACCGGTACGGTAGTTGTTTGACTGGCTGGTGTCGAAAGTACTTCTACCGGATATAGGTTTGTTCCGGATCTTGGCTGTCCACTGAATAGTTCGGCTACGGCCCAGACATTGTCTGTTGACGTATTTGGAAAGGGTTGGTTGTCGGTTGCAATAATGGTGCCAGACGGATTGCTCACAGACTGTCTGTCAACGACTGTGTTGGAAGTCAGTTTTCCTAGCAACATGGCGTTTGTATTGGATGAAGCCATGGCTGCCAAATCTGTCGAGTCACTTGGTGCGGTGACAGCCATATCCGCCCATATCATCGTGTTGTTACCGAGATCGACTGTGCTGTTGGACTGCAGCTTAACCTTGAATGATGTTCCATCTATCTGCTGGGATGCATCAAAGGTTCCGTTCGTGTATGATGCTGGGTCATAGTTTTGAACTATTAGCCCGGATGACGAATTATCTCCATTTATAGACAAAGAGTTCGCTACTAGTGGTGCAGGGAAATAAGGATTTCCACCTGAGGAATAGGACAGTTGCCATTGTAGATAAGCCCTGATACTGGTCGCTAAGCTTCCTGTGCTTGCCGTGACTTCTACTATACGCCAGTGATTCACATTGTCTATTGCTACCTGTTCTCGAGGGTCCAGAGCCTTGCTGTACAGTGGCGAGTCGGTTTTCATTCGGTCTAAAACTTCGTCGCTGGGCTTTCTGACTCTTATATAGACTGTCAAGGGACCCTGTGTGAAAGGCTTGTACAGCTCTGGAAGGGTCGTCACATTTTCATAGGAACCTTCTGGTGGGTCTACAGCAGAGAGCGGTTTTCGACCGAGCTCGAATTGATTGAGATCATTAACTGCATAATCCAAACCCGCCTCAGCAGCTTCAAGCAGCAGCGCTCTATGGCGTACCATCTTGCTTGAGTGAAGCAGAGCGTCTGTAGAAAGTGCAAGAGCAAGCAGAAAGAGACTTGCAAAGGCACCAATAGAAAGAATGGACACAAGGGCCATTCCAGATTCTCTTCTAGCATTTTGCTTCCAGGTCATTCGTTTGATCCCCATGCGTACTGGCTACTGTTAGCCCTAATGAATGACTCGCCATGGGAGGCTGTATACTTCACGGACTCGGATGTGGATTGCGTTCCCACCGGCCTTTTAACTTCCAGATCGACTCTGATGCCATCCACGTATGGGCCAGAGGTGATGCCATACAAGTTCTTTCCGGATTCGTTAGTTGAAAATGCTGAGAAAATCGCCGGAATATCGGATCCAGAAATAGTGGGTCCTACGATGCCTGTAAGTATGGTTTGAAATGGACCTGATTGGCGGCTCATTGCCAGATTAAAAGTACCTGGAGCATCTGGGCTCTCGCCTATCGTGTAGGTGACCTCCTCTGAGCCAGGAATGAGCATTCCATTTGCTTCATTCTCCTCAGCCAAAGCATTGTACAGAGGGCTTTTGGGATCGTTTTCTGGACTTAGATAAAAAAATGGTACTAGTAACTTGAGTGTGTGTTGATCTTGAATTTCTATGTGCTTAGCCATGCGAACATCTTTTTGGATTCTTTCAATCGCGAACGCCGCCGCGGAACGACCGTCCATTTGGCTTGATAGTTTTTCCGTCGACAGCACGGCTAAGTGCATTAGCTCGGCGAGTACAGCGGTGACAAATACCAACATCGCTGATGCCACGAGTAGCTCTACCATGGAGACTCCACTCGTGGCGCGGATTATTCTTCGCTTGATTCGAATCATAACTCGTTCCCAAATTCGTTTCGGACGATTTTTACTGAAGACGTTTTAGGTTCGGTGTAATGTCTTCCGTCCGTCCATTGCACCGAAATCTCTACTGTAATGCTTTCCATATCAGGACCACTGATAATTGAGTACGAAACGGAGTTTGTGTCAGCGAATCGCCCCTTTTCAGTTAGAATGTTCCAGTTTAGGTCCGCAGAGTCCATTAGGAGTTGAGGAGCGGTCCTTACCTCTGGTCCTACTTCACCACTCGAGTTCTTATTAATTGGAATCGAGTAGCTTCTGCCGACCATTGAGTTGAGAAACGAATAATCGACACCCCTGGTGTACTCAATCAATTCCTGAACGATCATCTGCGCCGCTTGCTCATTCTGCGATGATGCTTGAAGCCTTTGGCTCTCGGCAAAGAAGTTCGTGAGGGCGAGGGCGATTAACGAACCAACA
>JAGQHH010000603.1 GCA_020431945.1 Cyanobacteria bacterium HKST-UBA02
GATTCCCGGTAGTTTCTCTGCCGGCTGTTTCCGGTGGGTTTGGGAGCTGGTTGGGATTAAGAGGAGCTCCCGGGATTCTCTCTGCTGCCCACTCCCTCCTGAAGTTTCGGGCTCGGTCAAGCTCAAGAGATGGACCCGGGATTTTCTCTGCTGACTCCCCCCGGAAAGATTCCGGTAAAGAGATCGGCACCCTGGATTCACGCTTCTTCTAGCGGCTGGAATTGTTCTAGCAATCCTGCTTCAATTACTCACTGTTACTAGAAGGAAACAACATGAAGCTGGCGGTTTTCCGGGCATGCCTGGCCTTTCTCGTTCTCACTGCGTCGTTCCCCCTTCCCGTTCGGGCGGAAGAGTCGGCGATCATGCGCTCGCTCAAGACAGAGCTGGATCGCTCTTTCGCCAAGCTCAAGAAGGCTGGTGACGCGCCCCTCTACTACCTGGGCTACCGCCTCTACGACACCACCACCTACTACATCAGTGCTGAGTATGGGGCTCTTACAGGAGAAGTCGAGCCTGTCCGGCGTCGGACCCTGAATGTGGATGTCAGGGTGGGTTCGCACCAGATGGACAATACCCACAGGAGCGGGAGCTCTGGAATGTTTAACGTCCTCGATGCTCTCAGCAGCCAGACCCAGGTCTACGTCCCTCTGGAAGACAACGATCTGGCTCTCAGGCACGCCATCTGGCTCCAGACCGACCGGACTTTCAAACGAGCCCAGCAGCAGTACTCCAGAGTAATGGCCAGTCGCGATGTGAATGTCTCGGAAGAGGACAAGTCCAATGACTTCTCCGAGGAGGAGCCCTCGAAATACTTCGAGCCTGCCAAGAGCATCTCCGTCGATCTTGACCAGTGGACAAAAACCACCAAAGGACTTTCGTCGATATTCCGCAAGTACAAAGACATTTACGCATCATCGGTGGTTTTCACCGCCAAGGTCACTCGACGTTATCTGGTGAACAGCGAAGGCACTGCTATCGAGGACGGTCGGACCGATTTCCGCGTTTACGCTATGGCTCAGGCCCGAGCCGAGGACGGAATGAATCTCTGGCTCTACGATGATATCGATGCCACCAGCCTCGAAGAGCTGCCTGACAAGGACGGGCTTGCCGACCTGGTCAAGCGTACTGCCGACAATCTCGATCGGTTGAGAACCGCTTCCGTGGCTCAGCCCTATGTGGGACCGGCGATACTGCGCTCCCGGGCTGCCGGCGTGTTTTTCCATGAAGTCTTCGGTCACCGGATGGAAGGTCATCGTCAGAAAGACGAGAAGGAAGGGCGTACCTTCACCAAGAGTGTCGGGCAGCAGGTCATGTCGCCCTTCATCAGCGTCTACGACGATCCGACCCAGGAGCTCATCGGCGATCTGCACCTGAACGGCACATACAAGTATGACGACGAAGGAGTGCCGGCTCAGAGAGTCACTCTGGTGGACAAGGGCGTTCTCAAGTCATTTCTCATGTCTCGCTCGCCGGTGGAAGGATTTCCCAAGAGCAATGGACATGGGCGTTGCGCTCCTGCCCGGGATCCGGTGGCGCGCATGGGCAATCTCATAGTGGAATCCGAGAAGACCGTTCCTTACGATGAGCTTCGTGCCATGCTTATAGAAGAAGTAAAAAAGCAGGGCAAAGAATACGGCCTGGTTTTTGATGATATCGCCGGCGGTTTTACCCTGACCACTACTTCGGCTCCCCAGGTCTACAGCCTGCAACCGCTGGTGGTGACCAAAGTTTTTGCCGACGGCAGACCGGACGAACTTGTTCGAGGCGTGAAGATTGTCGGTACACCCCTGACCGCTCTTGAGAAGATAATCTGCACCAGCGACAAGACCGATACCTTCAACGGAGTGTGTGGAGCAGAGTCAGGAATGGTGCCTGTGTCCGCATCCTCCCCGAGTCTTCTGGTGGGCACTCTGGAAGTAGAGCTCAAGGACAAGCGACAGGACAAGCCGCCTCTCTTGCCTCCCCCGTTGTTCGATGGTGATG
>JAGQHH010000604.1 GCA_020431945.1 Cyanobacteria bacterium HKST-UBA02
AGAAACTACCGGGAATCTCTCTTAGACCAACCAGCTCCCAAACCCACCGGAAACAACCGGCAGAGGAACTACCGGGAATCTCTCTTAAACCTTGTCAAGCCACCAGAAGCATCACTGAGCCTGCGGAATCCGGTTCGCCATATTCCGGGCGTTCAAGAACTCGATGAAAGATCGGTGCAAATCGATGCCGTTCAAGAAATCCACCTGGCGGAAAGGAGCTGTCCGGGTCCGGATAGTGTGTGAATCCGTGAGATAGAGAGGCTGACCCCGGTCAGTGAATGTTTTTGTCGAGCTCTCGCTCGAGACCGAGCCGGGCGAAGCTCCCGGGCTGAAATTGACGATCTCTTCCTGCTGGCGGCTGCCCTGCACCCGCCCCCGGCCATCCACGGCAGCCACCACCGAGTGGAAGCGCAGACTGACGAACTGCGGCGTCGAGCGATTGCAATTCATATCGATGACATATCGTCTGTCCTTGCCGCCCTGGCGATTGCCATCCGCCCTGAAAGGCAGGACCTCGGCGTGCCAGACAGTGTTGAGGGCGTCCATCTGGTGCCCGAATGAGAGACTGACCCGGTTGCTCAACCAGAAATTGGTCTGTTGCTGGCGTCCCGAGGTGAAATCCTCCTCGAACGTCTCCTGATCTCCTTCCTTCTGCCAGGTCCCCGCCATCCAGTCCGGAACCGGAAACCACTCTACCCTTACAGCAGGCAGAGGAGCATCCAGGCTCGCCCCTGCCTGAAAACCGGCGGGAACCGGGGGCAAGAACTCCTTATGCTCGATCTCGGCATCGATGACCTTTGAATAAACAGGCCCACCGGCAAAGGCGGAGCAGACCAGAGCAATAACCACGAAAAGCCGCAGCAAGGAAGGCACTCCCGCCAAAGAGACTCTTCCTTTATATCAGTTTTCACCTTCCCCGGTGGGTATAAAAAGTATTGGAAGCGTCCTCAGAGGCGAAGAGAATGAAACTTTTGACTATCAGTACTGCCAAAAAGCGATGTTCGACAATCGCCTACAGTGGCGCCACCGGAGCGGCCTTCAGAGCTCGGTTCAGGAAACTGAGACCGGAGCTCAAAGGAATCATCGACTTCACCTTCATCGGCGCTACTATAGCTCTTCTCCTGGGAGCCTTCAGCTATTACGGGAATGATGTCTCCATGCTGGCGGTGACCGCCGCCGCCATCCCTCTTCTCATACTGGCCGGGGTTCTGGGCTGGTTTCTCTACGCCGGCGACTCGGTCATCATCGCCGAGCGCGGGCTGATGTTCCCCTCCTGCTTCTTCCTCTCTCTGGGAGGCAAATGCACCAGGCTCTGGAACGATATCAGCGACATCACGATCAATATAGCCGGTGATGGCGAGGACTCACCGATAAGGCACGGCGGCGCCTCGATCAAGCTCGAGTTCTTCTCCGGAGGCTCGGCGGAGCTGAAGCTCTCCGGTTTCGACCCGCAGGGGCTGAACACCCTGGTCAATGCCATGGAAGAGTGGGCGACCCGGTGCAAACCTGACAAAAGACTTTCCCAGTTGCCACGACTTCTGGAGCTCGAGCAAACCGAAGAGAAGAATCGGCCGGCGCTCTCCTATACCAGATTCTGGGAAGAGCAGCTGCGAGACAACTATACATTTACAGCCTTCGTTCCCTTGAACCCCGGCGCCAGACTGAAAAGCAATTCCCTGTACGTGATCAAGCCGATCGGCTCGGGAGGATTCAGCGCAATCTATCTGGTGGAGGACGACGAGAAGATCAGGTATGTCGTTAAAGAATCGGTGGTGCCGGATCATCTCAACGAAGAGCATAAATTGAAAGTCCGCGAGCACTTCCAGAGAGAAGCCAGAATCCT
>JAGQHH010000605.1 GCA_020431945.1 Cyanobacteria bacterium HKST-UBA02
GCCCGACTGGCAATGGCCACCGACCCGAAGAGCGTCCTGGCCAACCAGCTGTTCAAGGAGTTAGAACGCGTGCATCCACCGGATATCGCCATTTCACCGATCACCGCCAGAGCTCAGTTGACCAAGTCGAACCTGGCCCGGCGCATAATCGACCTGGGCAAGGGCAATGTCATAGTAGTGGGCGACCTGCTCATCGACGAGCTTCTCGAGGGACGGCCGGAGCGGATATCCCGGGAGGCTCCGGTACTCATCCTGGAGCATGTGGACACCAATCTCATTCCGGGTGGGGCGGCCAATACAGCCAATAACATCACTGCTCTGGGAGGCGCCTGCCATGCCATCGGCGTCTGCGGCGTCGACGATTATGCAGGCAAACTGGCGGCCATGCTCGAGAAACACGGCATCACCCATGATCTGGTGGCGGACCCGACCAGACCGACCACGGTGAAAACCAGGATCCTGAGCAAGTCTCATTCGCTCATGCAACAGCTTCTGCGTCTCGACAGGATCGCGCACAGGAATATCGATAGCAGCGTGGAGCGGGAGCTGGGGCTGAAAGTCGCTGCTGCCGCCAGCCGTTATCAGGCGATCATCCTCTCCGACTACCGGGCTGGTGCCATCACTAATAGTATCATCGAAAGCTGCCGTAAAATCGCCATGGAAACCCGTACCTTGCTCATCGTCGACGCTCAAAACGGCTTCGAGCGTTTCGGTGGATGCAGCCTTATCACTCCCAATCAACCGGATACCGAAGCGGCTCTCGGTTATAAAATCGATTCGCCTCTCAATCTCAGCCGAGCCGGAGATGAGATGCTGCGCCTCAGTGGTGCGGAAGCGATCCTGATTACCCGGGGCTCCGAGGGGATGGCATTGTTTCAGAAGAATCAGCCGATGGAAGAATTGCCGCCGTTCAACCGGAGCGAGGTTTTCGACGTTACCGGAGCCGGTGATACCGTAGTCGCCACCATGGCTCTCGCCCTTGTTACCGGTTCGTCTTATGTAGAAGCGATGGCCCTGGGCAATCTCGCCGCAGGTATCGTTGTGAAGAAATCAGGTACCGCCGTTACCAGCCAGAAAGAGATGCTCGATACTCTTGAAACTCTGGACATTTAAATAGATTCGCCGTAGATCAATAAACTCGCCTTCGCCCTTGTCTTCGCCATCGCCATTGCTTCAGCCAACCACTCTCCGGTTGTAGCGGTCGATCATGCCTGCATAGATAGGCTCATGGGAAAGGACTTTCATATCTTCGATGAGGCTGGCTTGCATCCAGGCAGGAACTCCCTGGAGAACTTTATCGAAGTGATTGACCATCTTGGCTGTATAGTCAGCGATGGCTCTGTTGTTTTTGGCGAGCAGGTCGCTCTCCGGGCTGCGATGGGCTTCATTGAAGTCGATTCCGTTCTCGGGAGCGGACTTGTTGTTATCGGCTTCAAACAGTATCTCGGTCATCGACATGGATCTTCTCCTCGGAACGGGCCGCCATCAGGCTTACATAGGTGTCTATATGAGTCGCCGGGAAATTAGACAGGGGCACTACGTAGTTTCCGCACTCAGAAGGCGAGACTTAGAGGGATCTAAGCAAGACCGGCGCCTAGAGTGGGAAAACTACAATCGGCCCGGTCCGGGTCCTGCAGTAATCTCATAGGGTAAGTAAGGCAAATGCTCTGGCTGAGGCAAACTATATGTATTCGATCATTTCATCTGAGCAGACCACTGGACAACTCATGCAAATTGCCCTGGACGGGAAGGAGAGCCTTTCCGAGATGGACCGGAGTCTCCTGGTCGAGATCCTGAAAGAGCGCGGGCACAAGGAGCTCGATTATGGCGAAGAGCTCTCCTGCGGTTCGATAAGGCTGGTAAAACGAGTCACCGGCAACGTTTCGCTCTTTTTCGGAAATAAATAAAGCAATCTCGCAAAATAATCTGTGTATGATCATGGCTGTTTACCCGACCCGAGACTGAACAGCCATGATCAAGAAGCGTCCCAATCCTATCGATATGGCGGTACTGGCCACAGCGATTACAGCCCTTATCGGCTTCGGCCTTGCCAGAGCCGGACATGCCGGGGTCAATCAGGTAATCGAAGGTGTCCACAAAGTCGGTATCGACGTCCATATCATCGGTCTGAAGACTCTGGACACGGACATTTTCAAGGTCGGCGAGAAGACCGCCATCACCATCCGGAACCGCCCGGTGGAGCCCCCGATGACCATCGAGAAGGTCAAGCACTGGGAGCACCTGGCCAGCTTTCTGGCGCCGGATGCAAAAAGCGCCATTGCTTTTCCCGATCCCGCCAATCCCACCGCCCACGATTTCCTGGTGACAGTGAGCGATGAGGGGGAGCAGACCCGGGACGGCTATGTGGTCCGCGGTCAGAAAGTGAAAATCGGCAACATGATC
>JAGQHH010000606.1 GCA_020431945.1 Cyanobacteria bacterium HKST-UBA02
GCTTTCTGCTCGGGGCTATCCGTGAAGCAATTCACCATGATGTATTTCTTGTCCGAGGTGGCGAATTCGATCAGAAAAGTCCCTCGGTCCACCGAGACCAGCCTGTACATAGGAACCTCGGTGATGCCCGTGAGCGACTGGAGATAGAGGGTTCCGGAGCCTACGGATACTCGATAAGGATAAAGAAACGAGACGCCGATCAGGACCCAGAAAACAGCGAACAGAATGGCGCCGATCAGGCACTTGATGTAATGCCCGCTGAAAGCGGATGAGTGAGGTCGCCGAATACTGTGGGGCTCAGTGCCGCCATGACAAGCCAGAAAAGGAAGAGTGCCAGGACACCGATTGTAGGAGCTCCGAGGCTGAGAGCCTGGCTTCCGGTATCGCTGTCCTGCGGTGTCCCCAACATTAATCGCTTTCTCAGAGGCGAAGCGATCGCCGATGCGGCCAGGAAGAATATGGTGCATACGAAGCTCAAGAGCAGCAAGAAGACGATCGACGTTTGAGAGCTCAGGCTTTTTGTCCAGTTCGTGTCCAGGGCGATCAGGATGCCGATGGCAAGCTGCAGCCCACCCCCGATGGCGAAGCGAAGGGGCTCTTTGTCGAATTCTGTCTGACCTTGATTGCCGTACAGTTTTCCTTTCCATGCTTCAAACAAACAGAAGCCGATGAGCATGAAACCGAGAAGATGAATCGCATAAGCATTATCCGAATACATGGGGAGATCTCCACTATTGAATCTGTCTGCCCGAAGCATGAATCAGGCGTGTGATGAAGATGCTGGTTTTCGCTCTGTGCTCGGGGCTGTCGCTGAAGCAGTTGACCAGACGATAGCGTCTGTCGGCAGTGATGAAGTCGAGAGCGAGAAAACCTCTGTCCACGGAAATCAGGCTCGAGAGCGGGATTTCGGTGGTTCCTTTCAGGGATCGCAGGCGGAGTATGCTGCCATCGATCGATGCCCTGTACGGAAACAGGAAGGCTGCACCGATTGAAACCCAGAACATTGAACAGATCGACGAGAGGACCAGGAGCTGTATGTAGTGCGCGGTCAACTCAGGTCTCGTCAGGTCGGCGAAGAGCATAGGGCTAACTGCTGCAAGACCCAGCCAGAGCAGCATGAGAGCCAGGATCGCAAGGGTTGACGGTCCCAGGTGCACGGCGCCCTCTTCCCAGTTTCTTGGAGAAGGTCTCGAATCCTCTCTGCGAGTCTTGATGGCATGGAAGAATTTCGCGATCAAATACATGACCATGGCACAGGCAAGACCCAGGGGAATAACGCCAAGACGACCGAGCTTGCTGACGACATTGAAGTCGAGTATGAGGATCACTCCGATGCCCAGCCGCATTCCGCTCATCAGGGCGAAGAATAATGGCGCGTCTTTGAAAGAGACGTTGCCGGAACGATCGAAGAAGCGCCCCTGCCAGGCCTCGAAAAGGCAATAGCAGGCTACGAACAGACCGATGATATGAAAGGCTAGAAAGTTGTCCGTATACATAGGAAACCTCCGGCATGCGCACGCAGGCGCCGCGCTCGCAAGGGACTGACGAGCCGGTTTCGTGGCAGGAGAAGACTTAAGACCATCATAGTGGTCCCCATGCCGGACAGAAGTTTCCTTTACTCCGGATTAAGAATCGGTCTGCCGTTATGCTTTGCCGATATAACGGGCGCGCGGTCGGATGCTGCCGCCATAGCTGCGTTGCTCGGCGGCATGCGCGATCCAGCCGGCGGTGCGGCTGACGGCAAATATCGTGGTGCCGGAGCCTGGTGGCAGATGCAGTGCATAGGACATGGCAGCCAGTCCGAAATCGAGATTGGGCTCGAGACCGAGAAGCTCGCGGATGCAGGCGACGATCTCTTCGAGCCTGGCCAGACGCGGGTCTCTATCCGAGGCGGAGTGCGCCATCTCGATGAGCAGTCTTGCCCGGGGGTCGCCTCCGCTATAGAGCTCGGTACCGAAGCCGGGGATGTGCTCGAACTTTCTCAGATAATCATTGAGCCATGCTCTGGTGGTGTCGAACTTCAGAGAACTGCCGACGATGTCTTCGGCCCGGCGGCTTGCCGATCCGTGGGAAGTGCCGCTGAAAGTCGAGAGGGCGCTGAGCAGGCATGAATAGAGGGAGGCGTCGCAGGACGCTGCAATGCGTGCTGCCAGAGCCGAGGCATTGAGCTCGTGGTCGGCGCAGAGAACCAGGGCGCAATTGACCAGGCTGGCTCTTTCTTTCGAGCTGTCCCCGGTGAGTGCGAAAAGCAGGTTTTCGGCGATGCTTGTTGTATCAGGAAAATTCTGCCCCCGGTCGGTGACGATGGCCCGGGGCATGGTGACGATGAGCCGCCGTGCTGTTTCGAAGATACCGTCTGCCGTGAGTCTTCCCGGCACCGGATCGGACAT
>JAGQHH010000607.1 GCA_020431945.1 Cyanobacteria bacterium HKST-UBA02
TCTCGGCGCCTTTGACGGCACCGCCACCGACCATTTCTACGCCTTTGACGGCACCACCGCCGACTTTCTCGACGCCTTTGACGGCACCGCCGCCGACCATCTCGACGCCCTTGACGGCACCACCGCCGACTTTTTCGACGCCTTTGACGGCGCCGCCGCCGACGGCCTCAACGCCTTTGACAGCGCCACCGCCAACTTTCTCGACGCCTTTGACAGAGTCTGTAATGATGCCGTGGTTTTCTTTGAAGCCAGGGGCTGGAGCTTCTTTTGTCGGAACAGGTGGCTTGACTGCCGGGCTTTCCGGATTCTCGTCTCTGACGATGCCCTCGGCTGCTTCTTCGAGCTCTGCTTCTTCTTTGGGATCGAGAGGGGCAGCATCGCTTTCGCTATCTTTCGGCACTTCGATGGCGGGGCGCAACTCCTGGGCAAATACTTGCTGACCGACAACGGTAGCGAGGGTGAGAGCAAGGCTGATCCAGAGTTTCATCGTCAAGACTCCTGAAAATAGAGAGGTGGGTTGGAGAAAGGCTAGAGTATAGACCGATTCTGGAAATCATTAGATTAACTGTCTCACCGGAGGCGACCGCCCGAGGTTAGGGGATTAACATGGGTCTATGCATTCATATGTGTTAATGATGTGGATTCTGCTGGCGCTATTCTGTCTGAGAGTGCTCGGTCAGCTTGCGGTCTGCCTGGGCCTGGCACCCGGTCTTCCTGCTTTCGATGAATGGCAGTCGGGACTTCTACCTTATCCTTGCCTGGTTTTCTTTCAGGTCTTGATCATTACGCTCTACACCAGGATCTGTCTGGACCTCAGCTACAAAAGAGGGTTCTTCGCCCGGGGGCACCGGAGACTGGCCCGGATCCTGAAACCCCTTGCCCTGGTCTATTTTTGCTCCATGCCGTTGCGATACTGTATCTATATGGCTCTTTTCCCGGAAGCCCGCTGGTTTCACGGCACGATCCCGATTGTTTTCCATATGGTCCTGGCTGGCTTCCTGCTCTGCTATGTGGCCGTGACCGGGGAATTAGACCGGCAGGCTGGAGGGAATATCTCCTAGGAGAGCTTATTCCCGGAGCAATCCGTGACGGTCGAGTCGGAACGATGTCCTGAATGCATGAAGCCGAGGCGGAAAGAGATGCACGGCAGCATCACGCAATGGCTTTCGGTCTGCAACTGCGAAGCCCTGAGCCGGGCGGAGGAGCAGGCTGTCTCGGTGCATATCTGCCGGGGCTGCGGCAAGCGGATCGGTGGGGGCAGGTCGGGCACCCTCACCTCGATGATCTTTCGATCGGACCTCTGCTCCTGCCAGCGCCCGGAGGCGGAGCCTTCCCTGGAAACTTTCGAGCCTTTGAAAACAGCGGTGTTCGAGGGCTATCGCGAGGATGACGAGGACGAGGAAGAGCTCGGTCTTTCTCCCGAGGATTTTCCGGTGGATCGTTATGGACCCCTCAGAGAACTCGGACGCGGTGCCGGCGGGACGGTCTTTCTGTGCCGGGATCGGCTTCTGCGAAAGAAAGTGGCGATCAAGATGCTCAATGTATTGACCGACGAGCAGCTCGTCTCTTTTCAGGACGAGGCAAGAGCCACGAGCAGGTTAGACCATCCGGATCTGATAAGCATTCTCGACTTCGGGATCACCGGCAGCGGCGCACCATTTATGGTGCTCGAGTACTTCCCCGGTATCACTCTCAGGGAGTATCTCGATCATTATGGATCGATGGATTTCGAGTATCTCAGACCGTTGATATCCCGGGTCCTGGAGGCTCTTCTCGTCGCTCACAGACAGGGGATCTATCATCGGGATCTCAAGCCCAGCAACCTTCTTCTCCGAGACGGCGAAAATGGCCCGGAGCTCCGGATCATCGACTTCGGAGTGGCGCGCATCGAAGGGGCAATCAGCGCCTCTACGGAATTCCAGGGGCGCACCATTGTCGGCAGTCCTATGTATATGAGCCCGGATGCCATCATGGGCTATGAGTACGATCAGCGTTCGGAGCTCTATTCGGTGGGGTGTATTATTTTCGAGGCCCTCACCGGACATCCTCCTTTCAAAGGAGCAACGGCTCTCGAGACTCTATCTATGCAGGTCAACAGCGATCCGCCGCTGCATGAGCTCCAGGAGGTCTCCTCCGTAGAGGTGTCCGAATTCGTCGGTCGCTGCATTGCCAAGCAGCCGGAGGATCGTTTCGCTACCATGGAGGAGGCTATCGAGGCGTTCGCCGCCCTCGGGGAGCCGGCTGCTCCCGACAGGGGTGATATAACAGCTGGTGACAGAAAAGATACTCTGGCTCCTGCCGGAATTCTGGTGGCTGTCTTGCTTCTTCTCATGGTGCTTCTTGCCGGTCCCTTCGCGATGGAGTATCTATCGGGGGCGGAGAAGTCCGGAAACAAAGGAAAGAAAGCCTCCATCGAGGCCAGGGACGACTTGCTAAGCAGCTCATCGATGGACATTTTTACCGATCCGGAAGCTGGTCGGCCGGAACTCCAGTTCGGTCCGTACAATTCGGAGAGACCCGGCCAGATCAATTTCGACGAAAAGAGCAAATTGTTGTTCGTAGCCAATTACAAGCTGGTGGATGACAGTCCCCTCGATGGCATCGATCCCAGCAGGATCATGATGGTGGAGCTGAGAGGATGCAGTGGCGACAGGGCTCCAATTTTACGACGAATCGGTCGCATGCCGAATCTCAGATGCCTTGGAATGATGAGCTGCAACACCGTCACTGTCGAAGAGCTGGATGCTTTCTGCCAGGGGCTTGCCGAAAGCCCGTCCAAGGGCAAGTTTGTCAACACTCTCGGCTTGCTGGGCTGCAGGCTCGAGCAGAAAGGCTTCGAGCGGCTTGCGAAGATGAAGAATTTGCGCACCATCGATTTTAACTATAGTTCCTTTGCTCCCGGTAATCTCGAGGCTTTGCTTCC
>JAGQHH010000608.1 GCA_020431945.1 Cyanobacteria bacterium HKST-UBA02
GGCAACGATCAGGTCCGCTTCGAGCTGGCCGTGAAAGCCCTGGCACCGCATCTCTCCGTCCTAGCTCCCTGGCGGATCTGGCCATATGAAGGGCGGACCGATTTGTTCGACTACGCCGAAGCCCATGGTATCGAGCTTCCAATCACCAAGGAGAAGCCCTATTCAATGGACGCCAATCTCATGCATATCAGCTATGAAGGCGGCATTCTGGAAGATCCCTGGCTCGAGCCCCCGCAAGATATGTTCCTCTGGACCAAATCTCCTGAAGAGGCACCGGACACTCCCGAATATGTCGAGATCGAATTCCAGGCAGGCTCTCCAGTAGCGGTGAACGGCACCAAGCTGAATCCCCTGGAAGTGGTCGAGACTCTCAACGAGCTCGGAGCCAAGCACGGAATCGGCAGGGTCGATATCGTCGAGAACAGATATATCGGCATCAAATCGAGGGGCGTCTACGAAACCCCTGGCGTCACCATCCTCTATAAAGCACACCAGGCAATCGAGTCCCTCACTCAGGACAAAGAAGTAGCCCATCTCAAAGAAGGCTTCGCCGCCAAGCTCGCCGAATTGATCTATAACGGCTACTGGTTCGCTCCGGAGACCAAGATCCTCATCAATGCCATCGAGGACACCCAGGGAATGGTCACCGGCACGGCCAAAATCAAGCTCTACAAAGGCAATGCCACCCTGGTCGGCAGGAAAGCTCCGGCCTCGCTCTACAGCACGAGCCTCTCGAGCTTCGAGTCCATGAGCTCGGCAAGCGAATTCTCGCCAGCCGATTCGGGCGGATTCATCAATATCAACGGTCTGAGACTGTCTACCTGGAGCAAAGTCAATGAAAGTATTGAGAAAGGGATTCACGCAACAGCTTGATCCTGTCGTAACCAAGTTTGTTTCCTCCGCAAAAGACGACGAGGCGCTTGTCGAGTTCGACATCCAGGGCAGTCTCGCCCATGCCACCATGCTCAATGCCTGCGGACTGATCGACGGCGACATCTATGAAGCCATCAAGTCCGGGCTCGAGCAGGTAGCGGATGAATTCGCCGCCGGCAAGGAGCTTTCCGAGGACCTCGAGGACGTTCATATGAACGTCGAAGAGCGTCTCAAGGAAATCGCCTTCACCGCAGGCTCTCATCTGCACACGGCAAGGAGCCGGAATGACCAGGTCGCCACCGACATGCGCCTGCTCGTCGTCGACAACTGCAAGGAGATCAAAAAACAGATCGTCGCCGCTCAGCAAGCCCTGGTGGCAGCCGCCGAAAAACACAAAGAAGCGGTCATGCCCGGCTACACCCATTTACAGAGAGCCCAGCCCCTTCTATTCGCCCATGCCATGCTGGCCTTTTTCCAGATGCTCGAGCGTGACAAGACCCGCTTCGAAAATGCTCTCGAGCTCTCATCGGTGTCGCCTCTTGGAGCGGGGGCTCTCGTCGGTACATCGCTGCCCATAGATCCGGAGATGTCCGGGAAGACCCTGGGCTTTCCCTCGGTATTCGCCAATTCTCTCGATGCGGTGAGCGACCGGGATTTCGTCCTGGACTTTCTCTATGCCGCCTCCACCTGCTCGATTCATCTATCCCAGATAGCCGAGACTCTGATACTGTGGATGACCGCCGAGTTCGGATTCATCAAGCTGCCCGACAGCCTGACCACCGCCTCGAGCCTCATGCCCCAGAAGAAGAATCCCGATCCCCTGGAGCTGGTGCGGTCGAAGTCAGGCACCATAGTCGGAGAGCTCATGAATGTTTTCATGATCCTCAAGGGTCTGCCCCAGGGATACAACCGTGACCTTCAGGATACGAAGCCTCCTATCACCAGGGCTTTCGAAGCAATCTCGGGCGCTCTCGGCGTAATCACCCTGGTCTTCGAGAACCTCGTGGTGGACAGCAATGCCACCACCCGGGCCGCTCTCGATCGCAGCCTCTATGCCACCGACCTGGTGGAATATCTGGTGGGCAAAGGAGTGCCATTCAGACAGGCTCACGAGATCGTCTCGGTCCTCGCCAAGGGCGAAGGCAAGCCCATGGCCGAGCTCAATCTCGATGACTTCCAGAAAGCAGCGCCCCAGTTCGAAGCCGATGTCCTGAGCAAGTTCTCGCCTCACACATCGATCGAGGCGAAGATCTCCCCGGGAAGCACCGGATACAAGGCCGTGGGCGAAGCTCTCGAGAAAGCGAAAGACCTGCTTGCCTGAATTGTCAATTCCAAGTCACAGTCTTGGGCTACAATTTAAGGATGGATCGCAAGCATGCCTCTGTCGAAGCTGAAAACGTCAGGCTCAGAGTCGACGAGGATGCCGGGCGGCCCGATTTAGGCGAGAGCTATGAAGTCATCGACCTGATCGGTCATGGCGGTATGGGCTCGGTCTTTCGAGTAAAAAACAAAGCCGACGGCTCGATCCTTGCCGCCAAAGTCCTGCGCCGGGAGCTTCTCGACGACCGGGCTTCTCTGAAGCGCTTCGAGCAGGAAGCCGACGCCATAGCCAGGCTCGATCATCCGGGCATCGTCAATGTCCATGGCCGTGCCTCTACCACAGATGGGGTTCCCTATCTGCTCATGGATTTTGTCGAAGGCGAGAGCCTCGCCTCGGTCATCGAGAAAGAAGGCGGGCTCGACCCGGCACGCACTATATCGATCTTCGAGCAGGTAGCCGAAGCCCTTGAATATGCGCACGGGAAGGGGGTCATCCACCGGGATATCAAACCGTCCAATATCATCCTGAGCAAAAACGAGACCGGACTGGAGACGGCCAAGCTGGTGGATTTCGGCATCGCC
>JAGQHH010000609.1 GCA_020431945.1 Cyanobacteria bacterium HKST-UBA02
AAATTGTCGATCCCCTGATTAAAAGAGCTCCTAACAAAATATTAGATCATCAAGCAGGTCTCCTGCACGCCCGCACACGGTACCGTAACAAGTGCCTTGCTCTCTTTCCCTCCCGAAAACGCCCTCACAGGCTATATTCGTCGTTTGCTTAACAAGGAAACGATCCTTTTGAAATTTTAATTCTACTGCTTTTAAAGGGATAGAGGCTACTGATGGGCGGTATTATTCGCCTAATTGTCATACACCTAAAAAAATTTGGGTGTCATATTCCGGGCCCGGTCCCATAACATTCCTTCTATGCAACTGGAAACTCCCGACCTTAATACCGCAACCAGCTATAACCCATCGCCTGCCCGACCCCGTTCGGGGGGTCTGCCTGTAATCGGCAACCTCTCCCAGGGCACCAAGACCAGGATCAAGCTGGGTATTTCTCTGGTTCTATTCGCCAGCCTGTTCCTCTTCGGTAAGATCGATCTGAGCAAGAGCTGGCAGGCGGCTCTCTCGGCTCACAAGGGTTTTCTCCTGGCCGCCCTCCTGATGTTTCTCATGGTTCCCTTCCAGAATGCCCACCGCTGGCAGCTTCTCGCTTCTGCCGTCGGTCTCCGGGAGCCTCTTTTGAAGATGACTCAGTACTGCTATGTCGGTCTTTTTTTCAATCTTTTCCTGCCTTCCACCGTCGGAGGCGATTTCAGCCGGTGTTACTACCTCTCCAAGGGAACCGGCAAATATATGCATGCTGCCTCATCCGTTCTCGTGGACCGAGCAATGGGTCTGGCTGTCCTCCTCCTGTTCGCCACCCTGGGCATTCTCCTGGGACCAGGCGGAAGCGGACTTCCCCTGGAGCTCAAGCTTCCTATATTCGGCGCTACCCTGGGCGTATATCTGATCACTCCGTTCCTGCCCCAGCTCAGCAACAAGATCCTGGGCGAAAGCAGCTGGGTGAGCCGCAAGCTCAATAACAGCTCGGCGAGCATCTACTGGCAGGATAAGGGGCTTATCCTGATGACCCTGCTCCTCTCGGTGGCCATGCAGATCGTCATCGTCATCTGTCATATATCGGTGGGTCTGGCTCTCGGTCTCACCGACGTGCCGATCTGGTATTACTTCGTCTTCTATCCCTCGGTGGCGGTGCTCGGATTCGTTACGCCCAGCATCAATGGTATCGGGATACGCGAGTGGGCTTATACTTATTTCCTCACCCTCATGGGAGTGGAGCCTGCCACCGCGCTTACTTATGCGATCATCTGGTTCGGGCTCATCACAACAAGCTCCCTGGTTGGTGGAATAGTCTATGTTGGCGGGCACTTCAAGCCACCCAGCAAAGAAAGCGAGACAGTACCGATCGAGACTCTCTAGTCTCCCAGAAGAGCAAGAATATGCACTGTCCGGAAAGTTTGAAAACGCTTTCTGACGGGCTTGTCAGCCGGGTCAGCCGGCTTGCCGCGGACCGGGGGGCTTCTCTCTATCTTGTCGGTGGCTATATCCGGGACGCCGTTCTGGGAAAGCTAGAGGGCATTAAAGATCTTGATTTCGCGGTGGCGGATAAAGAGGCTATCGGTCTGGCCCGGGGTATCGCCGACACTCTCGAGGGGCATTTCGTCCTTCTGGACGAGAGCAACGATACCGCCAGGGTGGTTCTCGACGACGGTACGGTGATCGATTTCGCCGGTTGTCTCGGCGGTACCATCGAGACTGATTTGTTGAGGCGTGATTTCACCATCAATTCTCTGGCCTGGTCGGCGAGCCGGCCGGATGTCCTTCTCGATCCCACAGGCGGCATGGAAGATATCGAGAGACGTCTGGTCCGGGCAGTCAGCGAAAAGGCTTTCGAGGAAGACCCCCTGCGTCTTCTCAGAGCTTTCCGATTCAGCGCCAGGCTGGGCTTCGATATCGAAAAGAACACCATGACATATATCGAAAAACACCGGAAGAGTCTCGCCGGGGTGGCGGTGGAGAGGATTAATTACGAGCTTTTCGCTCTTCTCAGCGAGCCCGGCTCCGGGGACATGCTGGAGAGGATGGGTGCTCTTGAGCTTCTCGATGTCGTCTTTCCCGAGCTGACCGAGTGCCGGCAGGTGACAGCCAACGCATTTCACCATCTCGGCTTGTTCGACCACAGTATCGAAGCAGTAAGACAAATGGAGATGACCCTTCCGGATCTTCCGGGCTGGGTCAGGGAGTCTGCCGATCAGGAGCTGTCTTTCGGTGTTTCGAGACTGGCCGCCACCAAGCTCGCCTGCCTCCTGCACGATATCGGCAAGCCTGCTACCTGGAGTATCACCGAGGAAGGCAGACATACTTTCTATGGTCATGACGGTGTCGGTGCCGACATGGCGGAGCCGTTATCGGAGAGGATGAAATGGTCCAGACCTGTGACTCGTCTGATTATCAAGCTGATCAAATGGCACCTCCGGCCCGGCCAGCTCTTCCACCAGGGGGAGCCGAGCCTGAAGGCGGTGAGTCGGTTCTATCGCAATGTAGGCGATGACCTGCCCGAGTTGATGATGCTTGCTTATGGCGATCTCGGCGCTACCAGGGGCGATGGTCTCACCCCGGAAGTAAGAGGAAGCCTCAGTCGAAACTTCGACGGACTTTTGAGCGGATTCGTTTTATATAAGGAACAGCGAAAAAGAGTCCCGAGGCTTCT
>JAGQHH010000610.1 GCA_020431945.1 Cyanobacteria bacterium HKST-UBA02
GAAACAGAACGTCAGGAATATGACAAGAAAAGCGCCATGCGCCTGCTGTACGAGCAGGCTGCCGAGTATTACAAGCGGATGCTCAAAGATCCCCATGAAGGTGCTGCTGCCCGCAAATATCTGAGCGACCGGGATATAACCGAGGAGACCATCGAGCGTTTCGGTCTCGGTTTTGCCCCCAATAGCTGGGATGGGCTTCTCGAGTATCTCAAGCAGGCTGCGAAGCTTTCCGCGCAAGCTCTGGCGGAGGCCGGGCTGGTGAAAGAGCGCCAGGGGGGCAGCGGATTCTACGATCTGTTCAGGAATCGCCTGATGATCCCGATCTGTGACGATCAGGGACGTGTCATCGCATTTGGTGGCAGGACCATGGGCGACGATCAGGTGAAGTATCTCAATTCGCCTGAGACTCCCATATATCAGAAGGGGCAGCACCTCTTCGGTTTCCATCTCGCCAAAGACAGCATCAAAGAGAAAGACGCGGTGATCGTCGCCGAAGGCTATTTCGACGCCATCACTCCGCATCAATTCGGTTTTACCAATACAGTGGCCACTCTGGGCACGGCTCTCACCGAAGCCCAGGCCAGGCTTCTTATTCGTTATACCGAATCGCGCCGGGTCTTCATCGCTTTCGATGCCGACAGTGCCGGAGCCAGAGCCGTGGAGCGCGGAGTCGAGACCCTCGCCGGTGTCGCCCAGGGAGTCGGCATCAAGCTCCGGGTCCTGAGAGTGCCCGGGGGCAAGGATCCGGACGAGTGTCTGAGGCAAGAGAATGGCAAAGAGCTTTTCGAGAGAGCCATCGAAGAAGCTCCCACCCTGATGGATTACGCCATCGAGAAAGCGATCGGCGGAGTCGGACTCGATACGCATACCGGCAGGATCGAAGCATCCCGCCGGGTAGTGCCGATTCTCGGAGCGATCAAGAACTCGGTGGAGCGGGGCGAGTATATACGAGCTCTTTCGGATCGTCTTCGCCTGAGCGAAGAGGAGCTCTATTCGGAGGTCCGGCGCTATCGTCGCGAGAACAAGCTCGATCTCGACGAGCGCATGGCCCAGCGCCGCTACGAGAATGACTATGGCGGCTCCGGTCACCGGGGCGCCGGCGACTTCAACAATAAGGGCTATTACCGCAAGGGCAATTTTCGCAATCAACAACAGGACTGGAAGCGAGGCGCTCCTCACCGGCAAGCTCCGGAAGCCGCTCCGCCGCCACCCGCCGGTCGCGGTGCCGTGCCTTCAGGCCTGATGGAGGCGGAAAGACAGCTCCTGGCTCTCTATCTCACTTCCAGGGATGACTATGACCGGGTTCTCCCGATTTTCCATGACGAGCGCCTGGTCACTCCAGAGCATCAGAAAATTAAAGAAGCCATCGAAGGGATCGGCAGCCAGTTCAATACTATGAAGGATCTGGAAGACAGTCTCATGGTGAGAGTGGCGTCGGAGCCCCCTCTCATGCGCACCCTCACCGAGATTCTTTTCAGAGTGGAAGATATGCGCAAGCAGGACCTGCCTCTCAAGGTCGTGGTCATCGACTATCTGTCCACGATATTGCGTGAAAGGGTCTCCAGGCTCACTCGCCAGATGGTTCAGAAGTTGACCACTGCGGGGAATGACGAAGAAGAAGTTCAAATCATCACAGCAATTGACGAATTAAGGAAGCTAGAAAAGGTAGAATTATTGTCGGCCAGATCAATCGATGATTTAGGCTCTCTCAAGAATAAAATTTCTGAGCTCGAGACTAGATTGACACAGCGGACCTGACTTGGAGCGGAGACACTAGTGAGCAAAGGCAAGAGCAAAGGTAAAGGCAAGGACCGGGAAGACAGCTTCATCAAGAAGCTGGACAAGCTCGAGGAGTCCGGCAAGCAGCGCCATCGTGCCGGTCTTGAGGATCTCCTCTCGAACGACGACGAGGAGGAGAGCTCCCCGCCTGATGAGGAGCTGGCCCTCGAGGAGCAAGAAGAAGAAGAGGAGGACGCCAGTCTCGAGAAGGTTTCCAAGGGATTGTCCTCGGACGACCCGGTCCGAATGTATCTGAGAGAGATCGGCCGCATTCCCCTGCTCACCGCCGGTCAGGAGATCGAGCTCGCTCGCAAGATCGAGATGGGGGGCGCCGAGGGCGCCATCGCCAAGCGCAAGCTCACCCAGGCCAACCTCAGGCTGGTGGTCTCCATCGCCAAGAAATATGTCGGCCGGGGCATGCTCTTCCTCGATCTCATCCAGGAAGGCAATCTCGGTCTCATCCGCGCTGCGGAGAAATTCGACTACGAGCGGGGTTATAAGTTCAGCACTTATGCCACCTGGT
>JAGQHH010000611.1 GCA_020431945.1 Cyanobacteria bacterium HKST-UBA02
AGATCCATGAGAACAGCTCCTGGAGCTGCGTGCACGGTGTCGAGCGCTGGCGGTCCGACTGCGGATGTCAGACCGGCGACGGCAACGGCAAGTGGCAACTCAGGTGGAGGCAGCCTCTGCGGGAAGCTCTCGATGACCTTCACGCACAGCTTGTGACCATCTTCGAGTGCGAAGGGGCGAAACTCTTCACCGACCCCTGGCAGGCGCGCAACGCCTATGTCGGGGTCGTGACCGGAGCCCGCGAAGCTTCCTCCTTCCTCGACGAGCAGATGCTCGCCGGGACGAGGTCACAGGGAGCCGACACCAGGGCTTTCGAGCTTCTCGAGATGGACCATATGGCGATGCTCATGTACACGAGCTGCGCCTGGTTCTTCGACGACATCGGCCGAATCGAGCCCATCCAGGCTCTATGCTACGCCACTCGAGCAATCGAGCTGGCCGAGAAGGTCACGGGGAAGGCCAGCGATTTCGAGGACAGGCTAGTCAAAACCCTCGAGAAAGCTCCTTCGAACATGGCCGAATTCGGCAACGGCGCCGATGTCTACAGCAAGCGTGTCAGACGGGTGGCTCTCAAGCACCGCGTCGACCGCGTTTTCAAAGGCCCGCTCGACACCGTCGAGGCAGTGGAAGAACTCCTTCCCATACTTGAGAGCGCCGAGAAGCACTCGGTCGATATCAACCGGTGGAAGCTCCAGCACCGTCTCGTCTCGGCCTGGCAAACCTGCCTGTCCAGAGGGGTCTCGAACCCGGAGCTGAGGGCGGCATTCGAGCTGGCAGCCGAGAAGCTGCACCTGTACAAGCAGGTGATCGGCTGACCGGCAGGAGTTTCGGACAGTTCAGGAGGCGCTTCCGAGACTCGGATGCGCTTCCAGTTGCAGATCGTCAGTCAGTCTGTTCAGTTCAACCTACAACCCAAACGAGAGAAATCGAGGTTAATCATGAGCCAGTCAACAATCTGTGTCATTCGGAACGTCGCCGGCATCGACCAGTACGTTCCCATCAACACTGTCCCGTGCCTCCAGGCGGGCGAGCGCGCCTTCGCCGGTCGCTTCACCATGGAGACCGCCAAGGACGGCCCGTCGCGGAGCCACACGCGCCAGATCGCGCTTCCCGAAGGCTCCCTCCGGGAGGTCAAGGTCGGGCAGTGCGTCTTCCGCGAAATCGACGGTCAGATGGAATACGTTCCGGTGGAGGAAGTCCCCGCCCTCTCGAAGGGTGAGCGGCTCTTCACCGGCATCTTCAATCGGGACACGGTGAACACCGGTCCCTCGCGCTCCCATCGCCGCACCGTCTGCACGCCGGTCCATGTGACCGAGGGCAAGGTCACCCTCAACTGACCGATTCTGAAGTCGCGGCAACCGGCTCTGTATAAGCCGGACCCGCGCCAGAGGAGGGCACCAGAAATGGTGCCCTCCTCTGTTCCTTTAAGACAGAGGACCCTACAATGCGCAGGCATAGAAAGAACGCAGGGCAGGTCTTTTCAGCGTTGTTCGCTGCCTTGACCCTGGTCTGCCTGGCAGTTGTGGTTGCCAACCGGGTCGCCCACCAGGCACCGACTCCCGAAAGCCGGTACGAGGCGGTCTGGACGAGAGTCAACGACAACTTTCTGTTCGAGGACAGGCTCGCAGGCTGGCAAGCCCGCAAGTCGGCACCTCGTCGTTTCACGAGCATGAAGGATGCCGAGACCGAAATCGACACCATGTTGAGCACGCTCAACGACCGCTACACCAGGTATTACAGCCCTGTTGAGAAGAAACATCGCGAGTCCAGAAGGACGGCTACCAATGTCGTCACCTGGCGCATGCTTCCGGATGGAGTTGGCTACGTCAAGATTAGAACCTTCAGCTCCAACAACACTGCCTCCGAGGTCGAGCAGGCTCTCAAAGCCCTTTCCGGTGCGAGAGCCCTGATCATCGACCTGCGAGGAAACGGCGGCGGGCTTGTCTGGCAGTCGTTCCGGGTGTTCGCTCTTTTCACCGACCAGGGGGTCTTCCAGACCGCCAGCGGAAAAAAGGACGGCAAACCCTGGACCGGACGCCTGGAGCTCCAGACCTGCAAACTCGTCGAATACGAAGACGGCAGTGAGACGAGCCGCAAAGACAGCCCCGCCAATCTGACCGGCAACAAGCCGCTCACGATTCTGGTGGACGGCAACACCGCCAGCGCCTCCGAGGCGCTCGCCGGAGCCCTGCGGCACCACCGCGGCGCCAGGCTCGTCGGCCAAACCACCTTCGGAAAAGGGATTATGCAAACGACCTTCGAGCTACCCGGAGGGGCAGCAATCAAGGTTACCCAGGCATACATCTACCAGCCCGACGGTAAGTGCATCCACAAGCTGGGACTCGAGCCCGACGTTCAAGCCACTTCAATCCTGGAGGAGGCTCTGAAGGTCACCGAACCTACACTCGCTCCCGGCAACTAGGAGACAATCCTTGGATTCAGAAAACCCAGAGCGATAGCAGAACCCGGTTGACCCGGACTATTCTGCTATCGTTCACTTGAGCCGCTTTCTACTGATTGCTATAGTGGTTATAATGGTTTAGGACAGACCGCGCCGGGGATGAGTATAGGATATGACCGACCAAGAAGCTCAAAAAGCCGATAATCTCAAGCTGCTCATACCGGAGGAGATCCGCTACAACTGCCAGGGTTGCGGACGCTGCTGCTCGGGCTGGTCGGTTGGTCTGAGCGAAGCCGACTACTCCCGAGTAAAAGACGTCGACTGGGGCTCCCTTCATCCCGACCTGGCAGACAAAGAGCTTTTTATCCACAGACAGGATCAATTCAAGCAGGGTCTCGCCCAGTATCCTCACTTCACCAAGCCGCGGAAAGACGGCACATGCCCCTTTCTGATCGACGGACTCTGCTTCATTCACGGACATATGGGCGAAGAGCAGAAACCCGGCACCTGCCAGATTTTTCCTTATTCTTACGTAGAGACGCCCACCGGGATCTATATGGGACTGGCTTATAACAGTATGGCCTCGGTCCGCAACATCGGAGAGCTCCTCACCGACCAGGAAGAAAAGCTCAAAGGCTATTTTCGAAAAACAGTCAGGCACCTTAACGCTCGGGCTGCCGACCGACCGAACGATACCGCTGCTGGTGTTTCAGCAGAAGCGCAGACTCCCGCCAACCCCTTCGACGAAGTCGACTTTGCCGCCGGCGCCTCGGCGCCCTGGAGCGAGTTTCTCCACTTCGACGCCAGATTGACCGGCTTTCTGAAGCAGGCTATGGATGAAAAACGCAACTTCTTCGATGTCCTCGTACAGGCGGAAGAAATCGTCCTGCGGGCTAAGCTGCTGGCCAGGGAAGGCAATTCTCTTGCCGAGCTGGCTGACTACCAGCCCGATGTCACCGCTTCCGGAGCCGGGAATCCTTCCGGCACCGACGTCTCGATCATAGCCATGATCTATTACCTTTATCTCGTATACCCCACTGTCCGGTCGAGCTATGAGGAGCTCTGGCAGATTCAGGGACAGTCTTTCAACCCCCGATCGATCATGATGATTGGAAAAAAGTTCGGTCAGCTAGCCAGTACAGGCATCAGCACTATCCTTTTCAAAAAAGCCGAGATTCCACAAGTCGGAGTCAACGACCTGAACAAAGCTCTCAACTATAAGGTCGAGCCCCTTTCTCCCGAGATCAATGAGCTCTTCTGCCGCTGGCTCTACGTCAAGATCTTCGGCAAGACCTATTTCGGTCCAGCCGCTGCCGGCTATTCGGTGGTCTCGGGCTTCAACAGCCTGGTGGCATGCTTCGTATGCGCCATGCTCTTCGCCAAGGGTGAAGCAATGAAACGCGGCGAAAAGGAACTCAAGATAGCCGACCTCTACGAAGCTTACTGGCGACTCGATCGAGAATTTCTCACGGTTACCCAGATCCTTCCGCAAGTGAGCGCTGCTCTATCCATTGCTTATTCCATTCCGAGAATGGCTAGACGCGTCGTTCTTGCCCTGGCGAGCAATGCCAGACAATAACAGTAGACATATTTAACCAGGCACAGGAGCTCAACGCCGTACAATCGATGCACGATCAAATTGTGAAAGGCATTCGAGAATGGCAAACGAGAAGAGCATTAACCCCGGCAAATTGATACTTCAGGCAATCATTCTGGTATCGATACTACTTGTCTATTTCTCGGACTATGCCTCCGCTGGAGGTGGTCCCGATGCTTTCAAGGAATTCCAGAAACGGCTCTTTTTGCAGTCCCTGGTCAATCAAGGCGGTTTGGATTCCAATAACCTCTCGAACAATTCGAGGACCGGCTCCTGAGCCCACTCGAAAGCTTCCGAATTTATCGTACTAAAGAGATTTAACAGAAGTCCGCCTCTACCCCCCTCAGCACATATACACTCTTCGTCCCCGGCGCCTGACAAGCTTTCGACAGTAGCCGTGAAGCTTGTGCCGGCTATCCGGACGGCTTTAAAATCTGGCAGTTACCAAACCCTTCGATAGGTCTCACAGGAATGGAAAAAGCAAAACAAGGCGACCTTGGCAAGCTGATTGTCCAGGCGGTTATTCTGGTTTCGCTCGTAACCTTCTTCTTTACGAGCAATGCCATGGCAGGCGGCGGCACCGCCCCCCAGGATACCTTCGCCAAGAGCACGTTCATCAGAGCTCTCGGCACACCGCCCGGCGCATCCTAACCAGCAAAAGCACCGGTAAACACCGGTGTTCTTTGTGAGATTTAGTGCTACTTGATATAGTAGCTAGCTGTAAAATCGAAAGACTCGCGAAAGATAAGCCTAAGCAAAATTAACCCGGGCTAAGATTTTCCCGCTCTGGATTCTGTGTCATTCGATCCCGGCGCCTGACAATCCCAGTAAGGCTGCGCAGGCCCCTTGTCCGCAGTAAAGCCCCGGTTTTAAAATCACTGCCTGTCAATTACCAAACCATCCAAGAGGTTCTCGCAGGAATGGCACAAGACAAACGAAACAAGCTGGGCAAACTCATCGTCCAGGCTTTCATTCTGGTATCTCTGGTATCCTTTTTCTTCTCCGGACACGCCACTGCTGGCGGTGGCGGCGACAACAATTTCCAGAAAATGATCCGGTTCATTGGTGCCGGACAAGTTCCCAGCGGGCAACAACCCAACTCTTGAGCGTCAAAAAAAACACCGGTAGATACCGGTGTTTTTCATATCATTTTCTCCTATTGCATATAATAACTGGCATCAGAAGAAAAAGAGAGACAGAAGCAGGCTCCGGGAAGGAGGCCTGCTTCCGTCTCTAGAAATCAGATCCGACCAGGTCTATATCAGCTCAGCGAATCAGGCGTCGCCGTCTTCGCTTGCGCCGGCCTGGGAGAAGAGGGATTGCACGTCGATGACCAGGTCGAGGTCGGCGAGCCGCACCTTCGACTTGTTGCGCACAACCTTCAGCCTCACAAGGATCACCTTGTCCGGCTCGCTGGTGATGAGCTCCAGCTTGCCCGCGTTGCCGTCCAGGTTGATCATGGACGAGACAGCGCTGGCAATGGAGACAGCGTCGCCGAGATCGAGGTTGAGAAGCTGCAACATCTGCGCGTTGCCGCCCTCGCCGCCGACCGGTTCGATAACGCCGGTGACTTCGTAGACCTGCTTGTCGAGCAAGTACGAATGTCCCTTGACCGGAAATTCGGCGAGCTTGTCGAGCGAGATGCTCATGTACTTGCCGTCATCCACGCGGAAGAGAACCAGAGTTTTCATAGGAACCTCCAAACGATGTGGTTTGAGTTTGCAGACGGAAACCGCCCGCAGCCGGTTGACTGAATTTCGACCCGCCGCTCGACACGAACCACCAGATAAATCTGGCAGTAAACACTTTTCAAGAGCTGGAGAGTGTTTTAGGAGTCGTGTGTTTGGTTGGAGACGAAAATCAGATGTAAGAAGGCGAACTCACCCTAGTCCGAGTTGTCGAGAAAAGGCAAGACATGGTCGCCCATAATGGTTAGCGCAATTGAACAAGCCCAATATCGACAGCCTCCTGATTCAAGTCCGGCGGTATCTAGCCTGCCCGGAGACTTGTAAAGCCCTGTAAAAGAGGCAACGTTACATAGGTTTTGTTGTCAAGCAAACAACCAGTCTGCTATCGCTGATGTATCCCTCTTAGATCATTTTCTGTACGAGTTCTAGACCTCTAGCAACCAGAACAAGCAATTCCAGCAAACCAATTTTCTTGCCGAGACAAGATCGGCGGATAACGTCCCGGCGGCGAACGCCTGCCGGCCCGCCCGGGTTTCGAAAGCCAGAACCAGGGCACCGAACTCATTTGTTCATTCTTCGAGGAACTCAAATGCTCAGAGTAATCGTTTACACAGCACAAGGCACCCCCTCATTCGAAATCGAGGAGCTTCCTCCTGCTCTTCTTCGCAAAGAGGTGAGTCGCAGGTTCGGCTACCAGGGCGTGCATCTCCCGCACACCTGGGTGGCTTTCCGCCTGTGAGCCAGTAACAGAAGCTCTCCACCACCAGGTGGCTACCGGAAGGAGCTCGAAATGAGTACTTTTCTTTTCGCCATCGGTCTGGTGGCTTCCATCGTTACCGGAGCCTGGTCAGGCAAATACCTGGCTCGCATCTTGCGGTCTGTGCCGAAGGCCTTTCCGCTTCTCGGTCTCATCGTCATCGTC
>JAGQHH010000612.1 GCA_020431945.1 Cyanobacteria bacterium HKST-UBA02
CACCGGGTTTGAGATCGGCGGGCGCGGTGACAGTGACGGCCAGAATGGTCTGGTCGGTGTACCCGTAGGCCTTCATGCCGAAGTCGGTGAAAGTCTGGGGCTGTTTCCACTCGGTTTCACCAATCTGGAAACCTGCAGGCAGGTCCGGGGTGATCTCGGTGGCATAGCCGGTGTCGCCAGGGTTCTTGTAATAGATGTGCCAGCCTGGCTCTAGCTTGAAGCGGACCCCCAGTTTGAACGGTTGTCCGGGAACGATAGCAGTAGTATCGGCAATGAGCTCGAGCTGGGCCGGCGTCTCGGACGCTTGCAGGCTCTGAGCTTGGACCGGGGAAGGCGCCAGTGGCAGAAGTGTCACCAGCGCCAGAGCTATTGCGGTGAGGAATCTCATTAGAATCCTTCTCGTAGTTGGGCCTCCTGGCCGCAGGGTGTCGCGCCGACTTCCTCTACGACACCGAACGACGGTGGCGGAGGCGCGCTGGACTGGACAGGTTGAGAAACTAAATCAGGTTGGTGTTCCGGATTCTCGAAGAAAGAGATAAGCAGCACCGAACTCTTTCACAGCCAGGTGTTCTAATACAACCTCATAAAGTTGTATCGATATTTTTCGCCCGGAGTCTTTCTATGCGCCTGTGCTGCTTTCTCGGGGATGCTTAACAATATCG
Organism: Cyanobacteria bacterium HKST-UBA02; assembly: GCA_020431945.1. Next base: position 663 of record JAGQHH010000612.1, read on the forward strand.
GTTAGTGCACCCTGGCCAACTCCTAAGCTGGTTCGGAAGCCGAATAACAGAGTCTCGATCTTGCCTGTTTGTTTCGGCAAGACGGTGAAAACACGCTACCTGTCCGGCTAGAGTGGTTCTTGATAACCTTTTGTTGTTTCCCTGGAGACAGGCGCTACCTTTCCGAATCTATAGAACTCACCAGTCTTAGCCGACTTTCTGCCTGTCTTCGTACCGGCTGGTGATCGACTTTCAAAACCAGGAGAACGATATGCATGACGTGTTCGAATGGATCTGGCTGAATCTTCTTTCTCCGCTTCTTCTGCCGGTGTTCATGATTCTGATACTGGCAACGGTGGCGGGTGCCCGCCCTGATGGGGTGCTCAAAATAGTCCTTGATTTCGCTTTAGAGGTCATCTCTCTATCCTGGCGGGCTGCTACCCAGATAGCAGATCTCTTCGCCAGGCAATGTTTCAAGCGGGGCGGTCCGACCTATCCCAGACCGAAGTTGCCGGTCCCTCGCCGGAGTCGTTCCGAAGAGATCGAGTGAGGAGGAGACTATCGGGATCTGGCAGCAGACCCGATTGTCTTTCTATGAGAATAACTAAAATAGATAGTAAGAGATCGTTGAAAAAAGACGGATGCCTCTTGGAGAGAGGCATCCAGTCTTAAGTTCGATCTCAATCCTGCTAGTGCTTCAAGGCTTGCGCTTCAAGGGCACAGGCAGCCAGGTCCGGCGGATGGGAGAACGGAAGGCTCCGGTGAGGGCTCCCAGAACGAGAGTTCCGGCGAGTATCGAAAAACCGGTGAGCCAGGCATTCTCCACCACGACTTGGTGCTGGAGCAGACCGACCAGGTAGAAGGCTCCTGAGGTAAGCAGGAAGAAGAGCAGCATCTGGAAGAGGCGGCCGACCTGCATGAGGTTCAGGAGACCCCGGATCCAGACCAGGAGAAAGACTCCTGACACGACGCTGAGAGCCGTAGTGGCTGCGACGATGAAGATTGCCATGGCCAGAGGGAAACCACCGGGCTCGAGGTGAGCGCCGACGCCCATGAGGATGGTCGCGAATGTGGTTGCGAAAACAACGCCAAGAACGTGGATGAGGTGGGACATGGTTTTTCCTTGGAACGTCAGTCGCTCGGCTCCCAGAGCATCTCGATGGAGATGACGTCCTCGTTGTGCACCTGTCGGGCAATGAGGAGGTCTGTCTCGCGTTCGCTCAGATTGGTCTGGATGTGGAACTCGACGTTATGACCGTGCTTTTGAATGCGATCGATGCGATAGCCCGAGCCGAACAGCTTGCGAACTTCTCTGAACTTCTCCACAGGGCAGACGACGCGCAGAGCATTGCCGCCATAGTGAGAGCCGGGGAAGAACCTGTAGCTGATGTGGATCAGGGTGAGAAGAAGAACCGTGGTGAACCCGGCCAGGGCGTAGAGTCCCAGGCCGCAGGCGACACCTGCTCCGACCGCGTAGAGGATGGTGGAGGCGGTGGTGATGCCTGAGCGGCTTATGCCACGAGTAAGAATGACGCCGGCACCGACAAAGCCGATACCGTTGAGAACACCGTGCGCAAGTCGCGCCGGATCTCCCACTTTGGTGATCTCGTAGAGGTGATATCCAGTGACTGCGACCAGACAGGCTGTGACGCAGACCACCATATAGGTCCGCACACCGGCGCTCTTGCGACGATACCGACGCTCGAGTCCGATCAGGAAACCGAGGAAAAAGGCTACGAGGAGATGGGGGAGGTAAACACCGACCAGGGCGAGATCGCTGGCCTGGATAAACTGGCCGAGCCAGGCGAGCGCAGTATCGACAATGCTCGCGCCGGCGGCTGTAATGGGAGTGTTCATTACCAGCTCCGTTTCTTTATAAGTATTGGAAAATAGCTCGCTCCGAGCATTCTGAAACTGAGTCGTATTGTCACCGCCGAGCAGAGCTCGCAAGTTCACAACCTGGAAATGGTTTTGTGTTCGGTGGTTTTGGTTAAGTGTTCAGGAACGTTAGAGAGAGTCTTAGTGATGCCTTAACCTAGCATCTGGTAATTGGCTCTAAATCTCTTTACAAATAGATTAAAGGGAACCAATCATAGACACCTGATCTCTGCATGGCGGCCAAACCCTGAAGGGTTCCATGTTTTCGAGAGTGAGCGGTGCAATCCTGGTTGTCATGCGGTTTCCGGTGAGCAAGAATTAGGCTAGCGGGGCTTACGAAATCTGTTTACATAGCGACTCTTGCGATGGCGGTATTGAGTGTAGTGCAAAAAAATAGGAGGACCTCAACAGTCCTCCTACGATTTAGTGAGTTGAAATGCGTCTACCTTACCTAATCCACGTTGATTTTTGAAAATGACTCCGGTGGGTAGAACACCGGAGTCAGTCGATTATCTATCTTCTTTTCCCGCCTTTTTTCGCCTTTTTAGCAGGTTTGGCAGCTTTTTTGGCCGGCTTTTTAGGAGCAGCTTTTTTCTTGGCTGCAGCAGGCTTGGAAGCTTTGGGCTTGGAGAGCGCCAGGGTAGGCTGTTTGGCACGACCGTTGACGATATCCTTGAGCTCTTTACCAGCGCGGAACGCAGGCACTCTGGCCGCAGGAATTCTCAGCGGATCGAGGGTGCGGGGGTTACGGCCAGTTCTGGCTTTTCTCATACGACGCTCGAAAGTTCCGAAGCCGACGAGGGTGACCTTGTCGCCTTTGGCGAGAGCGCCGGTTACTGTGTGTAGCATTGCGGACAAAGTGCGGCTGATTTCCGACTTGGGTTGTCCTGTAGCTTGCGCTACCTTGTCTACGAGCTCAGCTCGGTTCATTCTGTTTCCTCCTTGTTGGAAGTGCTCATTCCAACTCACACGCAGGGATGATAGCACCCCCTATATGAATAGACAAGAGATTATGCCTGCAAAACGGCAAAATTCTTTTTTGCCCTCGCCGTGAAACTAGGATGACAAGCAAGTTACAGTGTCAGGCGCTTTTGGCGGTTCGCTGAAAGCCTGATGTTATCAGCGATTGCGAGCATCGCTTTCTACTCCTTTTGGAGATATTCTGCATATGCGATTGCTTACCTTCGTAAACAAAAGGCTTGAAAAAACCAGGTCAGGCCGGGGACCTGGAGCTTTCAGGCGCAAAAGAGTTGATGGTTCTATAATGCTCTGGTGTCAGTCGATGTGCGTTCACAGCGCACGTATTGTTCCGGGGAGCCGAGCATGATACCGCGCAATCTGCAGTCTGCTTTTTTGAGTCTTCTGGTTCTGGCAAGTCTTTTTGCCGGTCCTCTTACTGGTGTGGCATCAGGCCAGGCGCCCACTCCCGGTCCGGAGCAAGCAGCGCAAGACAAGGCTGCCCCGCCTCTGACCGGCTCCGCCCAGGTGCTCGAGAAGGCCGCGGAAAAGACGGTGGAGAAGCCGAGTCGCGAAGATCTACTCAAGGGTACCTCCACCCTCCTGAGCAGGTTCAACGGCACATGGTCGATGTTCTTGCAGAATCCATGCCGCACAGGTAATGCCAGTCTCGGGTCTTTTGCCACCAGCGGCAAGCTCAAGTGGACTTTTCCCGCCGAAGGGCCTATCGACTCGTCTCCGGCTATTTATAAGGGTGTCGTCTATGTCGGCAGCGACGACCACTTCATTTATGCGGTAGACGAGCGGAACGGACGGATGCTCTGGAAGCGCGAGCTGGGAGACAAGATCAAGAGCTCCCCGGCGGTCAACGACGACATTCTGGTGGTGGGCTGCGAAGACAAAAAAGTCTATGCTCTCGATCCCAAGACCGGTAACATCAAGTGGTCCAGGCTGACCGGGGACCGGGTCGGGTCGTCTCCGGCTCTCTTCGATGGTCTCGCTTATTTCGGTAGCTGGGACGGCCACGTCTATGCCGCCCGGCTTTCGGATGGATCGGTTGCCTGGCAGTTTCCGGCAGTCGGAAGCGAAGATAAAAACGGCATCGGAAGAATTACCGCTTCACCGGCTCTGGCGCCCGGACTTCTGGTGATCGGCTCGCATCTCGGCTCGGTCTATGGCATCTCCACCCGGGACGGAACGCCTCTCTGGTCTTACAAGACAAGGGGAAAGATCATGGGCTCGCCTATGATTCTCAACGGCATGGTTTATTTCGGGAGCTGGGACAAAAACCTCTATGCCCTCGATCTGGCGACTGGAGCCCTGAAGTGGAAATTTGCCGGGCAAGAGACTTTCAGCATCACTCCGGCAGGAGCCAATAACAAGATCTTTGCCGGCAACGACGACAAGCTCATGTACTGTCTCAATGCAACTACCGGCAAAATCCTCTGGAAAACAGCGATCTATTCGCCTGTTCCGCTCCTGTCCTCGTCGCCGGCGGTGGCCGGGGACCGGCTCTTCTGCGGCAGTCCCGATGCCCGGGTCTATTCCATCGATACCAGAAATGGTGGGATCAAATGGAAATTCGAGACCCAGCGTCCGATCATCTCGAGCCCTGCGGTGACTTCTTCAGGTGTCTGTGTCGGCAGTCAGGACGGCAATCTCTATATGATCAACTGAGAGACGAGAAAATCCAGGTCGGCCTCGCTATGTCCGGCCTGTATGGTCCAGCGCAGGCCGATATGGCAATAGTCGGCAAAATAGCTTGTTACCAGGGGAATATAGATTCCCTTTCCCAGAAGATCTTCTCGCATGCGCGCAACGGAAGGTGAGTCCTCCAGATAATAGATGGGGACCGAATTGTTCTTGTGCGTCTCGATCCCGAGTTCTGCAAGACGACGATTGAGACTCCGGATGTTGGCTTGCAAGGGAGTCACTGTGGTGGTTTTATCTCTCACCAGCAAGAGCGCCTGCCGGGCCGCAGCACATAGAGGCGGAGGCAGGGACGTGCTGGATTTGTAGCATGGCGACAGGGTTTTCACCCGGGAGATGAATCGCTCCGATGCCAGGATGATTCCGCCGTAGCATCCGAAGGCTTTGCTCAGGGTGCCTGTCCGGACCAGCTCTCCTGGGCCCCGGTCGAAACAGCCGGCTGCTCCCTGTCCGTCGGCACCGAGGACGCCCAGTGAGTGGGCTTCGTCGAGAATGAGAATGTCTGCCGGGCTCAAGGTTTTAGCCAGGGCGTCCAGATCGGCCAAAGAGCCGGTGAGGGGCTCGATGGGCTCGACAAAAACTCCCAGGCGTAGATCCCCGGGGATTGCTTCCCGGGCTTCCGCTTCCCTGCCTGCTTCGTAGAGGGTAACTGGTTTGAGGCTCTGGGATAGTGCCGTCTTGATGCTTCCATGAGCGAGATTGCTCACCAGCCAGCCGTCGACATCATCGTCCAGGGCCTCCACTACTGCCTGGTTGGTCATGAATCCGGCTCCCAGGACCAGGGCGCTTTCGCAAGAGGCGAAATCGGCAAGCTCCGATTCGAGAGCAATGAGTAGCTCGGTCTCGCCGGAAGTGAGCCGGGAAGCGCCGCTACTCAAGCCATAGTTCGCGAAGGCCTGATTCATCGCTGCGATTATCTCCGGTCGATGAGCGAGACCGAGATAATTGGTTCCGCCGAAATAGAGGCATTCTCTGCCCTCGACACGGACCCTGGTGGAGCGGTTCTCGCTGACGATCAAAGAGAAGGTCCCCTAATTGTCCGCTTTCTGAGAGTCGTAGCTGGTCAACTGATTGAGGCGTCTCTGGAAGGAATTGGCCTCCGCCTCTCGATGGAGATGAAAGAGTATCTCGATGAGAGGCTCGATGATCGTGGCCAGATCTTTGTGCTCCTGACCGAGCTGTTGCTCTTTGATTTCCAGGGCGCGACGGTAATAGCGCTCCGCTCTGGTGAACTCTTTCAGCCAGTGATAGGTGGCACCCAGACAATAGCAGGTGTATCCGACGTCGGGATGGGTTGTGCCCAGGGTCTGCTCCAGCCGCATGAGAGCCTGCTCGAAATAGCCTTCAGCATCCTTGAAATTGCTCCGCTCGATGGCAATCTCGCCGAAGCGCTGGAGCAGGGTGCAGGTGCGCGGGTGACCGGGACCGAGGGTTTTCTCCAGGATGGACAGGGCCTGATTGTAGAGCTTCTCTGCTTCGGTGTAGTCGTCTTCCCTGCGGAAGATGTCTGCCAGGTAGAGAAGATAGTCGGCTATCTCGAAATTGTTCGGACCGAGAATATCCCGGGCCAGGTCGAGAGCCCTTTCGAAGTGGAATTTTGCCGTGGCCGAATCACCCCGGGCGTCATAGAGCTCGCCGAGATTCTTCTGGGTCTCGGCGGCATGCAGTGTGCTCTCCATGCCGGTGGAGGAGAGGACCGAAAGAGCCTTGAGCAGAGCTTCTTCGGCGTCGTCGAATTTTTTCTGCTGGAGGCGAACAAGACCGAGATAGCGATAATTGTCGGCGCTCAAGAGGCTGCCGAAAAACTCCTCCTGCTTGCCGCAGAGCTCGATGGATTCGGCAATAGTGCTCTCGGCCCGGTCATAATCCCGGACGGCGAAGTAGGCATTGCCCAGGAGCCCCAGGCACATGGCTGTCTCGAAGTGATCGGGGCCCTTGAGCCGTCTGGTTATGGACAGGGCGCGCTCGTACATGCTGACCGCTTCCGGAAAGAGACCCAGGTCGAGCTTCAGTCTGGCCAGATCCATAAGGAGCCTGACATTGACACCTTCGTCCTTGATCGTATCGGCAATGTCGTAAGCCCTGGTGAGAAGCGCCTGGGCTTCGGAAAAACGAGATTGTTGCTGGAGTATGTCTACGAGGATTCGCAGGCAGTCGATACGCAGCTCCGGTCCCGGATTGCCCATCATCTCCACCATCTTGTTATAACGCTGAGCCTGGATCTCGGCTTCATCGAGCTCGCCGCAGGCTGAATAGGTGAGGGCCAGAGCCGAAACCGCTCGCTTCAGGATGGGATGGTCATAGCCTATCTTCATCTCCTTGCTCTTGATCGCCTGTTCGAGAAAGACGATTGATTCGGCGAATTTGCTGTCGGTGGCGCGCAAGGTGGCATAGCCGAAACAGGCTTCCGAGAATACCGGGGAGAGAGGATGGTTGTCCAGGGCCGCCAGGGCCTCCTGATAGCAACGCTCGGCAAATTCGACATTACCCTTGAGTTGCTCGCAGATAGCCCGGGCGGAGAGCATATTGGCATATTCCTCGCCTTCGGAGACCGCCTCCCGGGTCAGGATCTCGGCTGCCTCATCGATAAGGGATTCGGCGTCGCTGAATCTTTCCCGGTCGTCATGAGAAAGAGCGACAGCGGCTGAGGAGCAGAGAACCGAGGCAAGCAGCTTATCTTCGGAGTGAGGGCGGCTGCGAGCCAGGTCTGTAGCCTCTCTTATGATCCGGTCCGAATAGTCCCGGCCCTCGTAAAAGCTCAGAGCATCGAGAAGATTGAGCATCGCTTCGATTTGCAATTCGATCTCGTCGGGAAAACAGTTTTCCAGAAGATCGACGATCCTGATACAGAGCTCTTTGCACTCTTGCTTTCTTTCCTTCAGATAGAGCAGACGGCTGAAATCGATCATGGTCCTGATCGTCTCCATGTCCGCTGTTTCGCCACTTTGCTGGTCACCCACCAGTTGAGCATAGGTGGTTTCTGACTCTTTCCAGAGCCCTTTCTCGAATTCCTCTCTTGCCCTGGTTCGAAGGCTTTCGATTTCGGTAGGTGTCATTGTTGATCAGGCGTCGGGGGGATCGGATTTCTTGTCATCGGGAAGATCTTCGTCTTCGGTATCGATCGGCTCTTCCTCGATCTTTTTCATCTGTTCGAGATTGTACTTCATTGCGGCCTGGACTCTGGCGGTCTTGAGGGCAGCGAGATAATGGGGAATCTGGCGGAGAAACTCCAGGGGCTCGATATACTCCTTTGTGTCTTCCCTGATCACGGTATAGTGCAGGTGGACCCCGGTGGAACGTCCGGTGGTGCCGGCATAGCCTATCACCCGCCCGCGCTGGACCCACATTCCCGGAAGGACGCTGTAAGCGTTCAGGTGTCCGTTGATGGTGCGGACATTGGGATAAGGGTGGTAGATCTCCACCGCTACGCCCAGGTTGCCCCGGTAGCCGACCCGGGTCACGACTCCATCCAGAAGCGCATAGACCCTGTCGTTGAGCTTGGCCGCAAGATCGACTCCGCTGTGGAAGCTGTGTCTTCCGGTCACCGGATGGACCCGGTAACCGGCTTTGGAGGTGATTCGACCAGCGCCCACCGGGGTGTACATCACATCGTCGCGCAGGGGTGAAATGAGAACCTGGGGAGTGTAATAGCCCTTGAAATTGCTGGCGCCGGCATCACCCCCTGCCGCCGTCAGGGCCGTTACCACCGACAGCACTGCAGACAGAGCCAAGGTTTGCAGCCGGTGCGGTCCGGTGGGTCTAATGGTCACTCCAAGCGCCCTGGTAAAGCGGTACGTATTTACCATACCACTAAAGAAGCTCGTCAAGCAGCCGGTTGATTATCTGCGGGTTTGCTTTGCCCCGGGTATCTTTCATGACCTCCCCGAAGAAATACTGTCTGAGCTTCGGCTTTTTGCCGGAGCGGAAATCAGCCAGTTGCTCCGGGGATCTTTGGAGGACTTTTTCAATCGTCTCTTTCAGTGCCCCTTCGTCGCTCACCTGGGCGAGACCGCGCTCTTCGACGAGATCGGTCACCGAGCCGCCCGATTCCATGAGAACCGGGAGCAGGACTTTCGCATTGGTGGAGCTCAGCTTGCCAGTCTCCACGGCCTGCACCAGATTGACCAGGTTCTCCGGCGTCAGGCTGGTCTGGGAGATTTCCAGTTTGTTGTCTTTTAGGTATTTGATTCCGACATTGATCAGCAGATTGGCGGCTGCCACTGCCTGGGCATTCTTCAATAGCGACCGGTCGAAGAAATCGCTCAGGTCTCTGGACTCGACTATGAGGGCCGCGTCTTCCGGTTTCAGCCCGTGCTCTTTCTGGTAACGCTCTCGCCGGGCGGCTGGAAGCTCCGGCAGTCCGGCTGCGATGGAATCGACCCAGCTTCTCTCGATGGCAAGTGGTACCAGGTCCGGTTCCGGGAAATAACGATAGTCGTGAGCCTCTTCTTTAGAGCGCATCGGATGGGTGGACTGGCTGCCTTCGTCCCAGAGTCTGGTCTCCTGGACGATCTTTTCGCCTTTCTCGATACATCTTGTCTGTCTTTCGATTTCGCTGTCGATGGCTCTCTGCACCGAGCGGAAACTGTTCATGTTCTTGATCTCGGTCTTGGTGCC
>JAGQHH010000613.1 GCA_020431945.1 Cyanobacteria bacterium HKST-UBA02
ATCCTGAGCAAGCGGAGGTTCGGGAGATACCGGCATACATCATTCGTCTTCAAGACGAAGATATCGTCGCATACAGCCGCGTCTGCCCCAAGGGTTGCCGCTATCTGAACTATATTCCTGAGCCCCGCAAATGCAGTCACTGCAATACTCAGCGCGGGCGCGATCTCTGTTGTTGTGGTTTTGCAGTGGACAATCCGGTGCTCAAATGCCCCAAATGCTGGAGTATTTTCGATCTGGCTCGGAAAGGACAGATCCTCTGCGGGCGGGCTCCCAGACCGCCTGTCGAGTTTAAGCTCGACCTCGACGGCGAGTCTATCGTGATAGCCAGTCTTCAAGAAAGGATCTGGTAGTCAGCCTGAGCCAGAATCGGCAGATGACTCTGGGATCATGTTTTTTGAAAAAAACTTGTCCTGACAGTCATATGGCGACAAGAATATGACTCTGGGATCATGTTTTTCGAAGAAAACTTGTCCTGACAGTCATTTTTGATGGAAGGCACTCGACTGAATTCGTGTAGCGGGCTTGGTCGGCATTAGACGATGAGGGGGAACCCCAATGAGCTGGTATTCCGGAAAAATACTCTATGGCATAGTAGAAGTTGGTAAAAATCGAAGAGGAGGAACCCTTGCGGGTGTCGCTCCTCTTCGAGGCTTCGCGAGGTCGGGACTCACGAAGCCTTAATTCACGAAGCCACAGCTTGCGAAGCCACAGTGTGCGAAGCCGGAGCGCGCGAAGCCGTAGCTCGTGAAGCCAGAAATTAGCCTGCCGGGAAGAACTTGGCCAGGGCTTTTTCGCTGCCCTGATAGACGCTTCCGCGGAACTGGGCGACCACGTCGACATAGGCGTCTTCCAGGCTCTTCAGGCAGAGCTGGACTGCGCTTTGGTCGGAATCGTTGCTGGCCCGGGCGTATTTGCACCAGGTCGCTTCGTCCAGGATGATCTTCCTCAGGTCGTTCACGTCGACCTTCAGAGATGTTCCGGCGTGGCTTTCGCGGAAGCCGGACATGAGGTCCGAACCGCAGAGCCTGTCGGCAGCCTGGAGCATGGAGAGATAGACCGCCCGTTGCCAGCGCAGACCGCTGTCCTGGGCGCCTTTCGGTAGAAGGCGGTTGTTGTCGTCGAAGGACGCGACGTAGGAGCGGATCCGCTCGATCATCGCATTCTTGTAGACGGCAGCCACCTTGTGCGGGCTCAGCATCATCGGGTCGGCGATGACCAGAGCCTCGGCTGCCACACGGCCACAGTCCATGACCTCCTGGTGGTGATGCAGGAGGGTGGTGGAGTCGACATCCACGGCGAGCACAGCATATTCCTGCAGGGCTACTTTGAGCCTGGTGAGCTCGGCACGCGAAAGACCGGGCTTGCCATCGAGGATGTCCTCGATGAGCCGGGACGAATCGCGTGCGAGCATCTGCGCCATCTCGAAAGCTTTCTGGATGCCATGCTTGCTCAGACCGCGAAGACCGGAATCCAGGCGGATCTGCTACAGGGCGCCGTGGAGATGGTCGGGCAATGCCCGGGGCTTTCTGCCCTGGGCGGCGCTCAGGAGCCGGTCCTCGATGATTGCCTCGAACTGTGAGGCGAGGTCCGGACCGTAGAGCTTGCCGATGCGGTCGACATAGGTTGGCAGGACGACCATCATCTGAACGAAGCGCGAGTCGTTATTGATGCCCAGGGCATCGACGGCGCCGTCCACGAAGTCGTCTACTCTTCCCTTGTTGCCTTTGAAGTAGCCGAGCATCGGTCGCTTCACCGCTGCATCCTGGAAAACGCACCAGGCGAGGCCGGCGGCGTTGACCGGGTGGGTGGCGAGATTCTCGTGCTTCAGATCGAGGCTGGGGTGGAGCTTGGGATCGTGGAGCCAGCCCACTATCGCTGCCTGGAGCACTTCCGAATGCCGGGCGCCGAGATGCACAGCCATGCTGGCGGTGAGGCGCGACACCTGGGCGGAGTGCGGGATGGCATCGATGAATCCCATGTTGAACAGGACAGGCGCGGTTTTCGCCACGACTCTCCAGTAAATCTCCTGCTCGTCACGGCTCATGTCGAGATTGGCAAAAGTTCCCTTGTGCCAGATGGCGGCTTGCTCGGCGAGCTGCTCGAGAAAGCCGTCAGTCTCGTTGAGATAGCAATCCGGCTGGCGGAATGCCACCACTTGTAGAGTCGTGTTGATGAGGGAGTAAAAGTTCTCGACCCTGGCGCGGCCCCTGCTCAGGCTCAGTCGATGAGCGGCTGAGAGTGGCTTGCCCCGGGTGAGAAAGTGGTAAAGGGCCCGCTCGACGCTACGTTCAGCGAAGTACTCGGGTCCCAGTCCATCAACGTCCTTCCAACCGAGCAAGGCGTTTCGAATCGCCATGATCTCGTTGCGGGAAGGAGAATAGGTGCCTCTAGAAGACATCATAGACCCTCCAGTTTCTTTATTCCTCTCGCGGAGGAAGATATAGAGGTAAGTTGAGAGAAAGGATCAAAAGAAGCGGTAGATTACTTGCTCTTTGATAGAAAACGTAAAGACAGCCTCACTATCGCTATCTGATGGTTTTAAAGTAAAGACAGGGGTAGTAAAGCGGAAAAGACCTTAATGATTTCAGCTAGCGTCGCTGGCGCAGTGTTCAGGGCGTTCGAGTCTGTAATCACAGTGGTGATAGGTCTCCTGGGGCTTTTGCCCGGGAGCCACGAAGGCGCAGGCACAAAGAGATTAACCAGAGCTAGAGAGGTTGGCGGACGATGCCAGCGGGTAAGTGATCTCAGTCGCGGCTATGAAGGTTCTTCCTTCTATTCCTGTCAAGAAACCTAGAGCCTTCGCTCTCCGCGACACCTCTTTCTGTCGAGCTATCAGAGGCAGGGATTGCAGAATGCTTACAAAAGCGCCGGTGGCTCTGGCAAACTTGAATCTGGTGCTTCTCAGGCGCCAGAACCAGGTCATTCTTCCCGAGAGCCTGACTGGCAGAGATTCCACACCCGAGAAGAATCAGGTTTTTCTGGCTTCGCTGCTGAAGAATCTGGAAAGCTACGGCTTCTGCCTGGATCGAGAGCTTCTCGACCGGGCCTCGCAAATGAGCCTGGAACAGCTCACTGAGCTGAACAAGCTCTTTCTCGATGTCCTGCCGAAAGTGACCGGAGCTCATCAGAGCTTCCAGCCGATGTATCCGAACTTTCCCATGGACGTCATGAAAAAGAGCAATGTCGAGCTCTATATCAACGCCATGCTCCACTATCTGACCAGCGGCAAGTTTATGCCCCTGGACAGGAAGAAGGACCGGGAGTCCCTCATCGAGCATCCCTCCCTCAGGACTGTGCGGATGGGCGGCGTCGACGATGCGGAGAAGCTTCTCAGGGCTCTTATGAATTCGCCAGTATCCTTTTCCCAGCAGGATAGCGAGGATCTGAGAGTTCTCGTAGAAGCTTTCGGAAGCGATACCCTGACGATGATCCCGGATTCTGTAACCAACCGGGAAAACAAAGCCCGGATCCTGGCTGCTCTCCGGAGCCGAGACCTTCTTTCCGAGGAAGTCTTGAGCCAGCATATCAATACAGTCACCGATGTTTTGCGTCTGGCTGCGGCTATGAGCGGCGGTGATGCGTCCCTTGCTGAGCCGGTCAAGTTCCAGGCGATCCGCCGGCCCGAGCGTCGCATGCTCCTTTCTGCCATGGAAGCGCAGGCGACCCTTGCCGAAGATATGATCAGGCACAAAGAGCGTTACAAGAGGCTCGGCGAGAAGCTCCATCCCGGCGAATACCGCAAGCGTTATCCCCGGGTGTATGAAGCATTCGAGGCGCTTCGCAAAGACCGGGTGGTGGAGACATTCGATCGCAAGCTCGAGATGCTTCTCCTCGCAGGCGATATCGATTCCCTGGTGAAGCTTCTCAAAGGGCGCCCGGGCGTTTTCGCTCGCCGTCTCGATCAGCTTCTCCGGCTCGCCGGCGATGGGGCGGATCGGGTGGGATTCGCTTTCAAGGACGTGATCGACCGGGTGCCGACCCCTCTTCTGATACAGATCGGGCACCATTTCGCTCACCGCCGCGAACACCGGCCGTTCCGGGTCTTCCTGCCGAAAGGCAACATGACCAGAGCGCAGGTGGCGGAGAACAAACTTCCGGAACTTTCGGAGACTGCCTGTTTGCTTATCGAAGGAGTTTGCCGGGAGGCTCTATTGAAGCGCTTTGCGGAGCTTCCGCCTCTGGGCGCCTGCTTCGTCGATGAGGGTTTGCGAGACTTCACAGTGCCTTTCGCTCTGCGCTCCGCTTCTAAAGCACTGCGGACAGTGGCGCGAGGCAGCCGCCTCACCCTGCCCGAGTCCGATACCCTGCGCTTTTTCCTCTGGTGGAAGAACGGCAGGCAAAGAACCGATCTGGATCTTTCGGCTGCCATGTTCGATGAGGACTTTCGATATATAGACGTGCTGTCTTACTACAATCTCAAGAATTTCGGCGGGCATCACAGCGGTGATATCGTCGATGCGCCCAATGGAGCTAGCGAATTCATCGATGTCTCGATAGCCAGGCTGAGGGAGCGCAATGTTCGCTTTATCGTGATGACGGTCCATAGTTTCACGAGACAACCGATGAAAGATCTCCCGGAATGTTTCGCCGGCTGGATGGCGCGGTCGAAGCCGAACTCCGGCGAGGTTTTCGAGGCCAGGACCGTGGTCGATCGGTTCGACCTGAGCGGCGACACCAGAATCGCCCTGCCTGTGATTTTCGATATCGAACGGCGTCAGGCGGTGTGGACCGATCTGGCTCTGAAAGGCAATCCGCGCTGGGTCAACAATGTCGACGGCAGTCTGGGCGGTATCAACTATGCCCTGGCTGCCATGGTGGAGCTGTCCAGACCCAACCTCTATGATCTTTTTGCCCTGCATGCCGAAGCCCGGGGCAGGCTGGTACGTAACCCTGAAGAAGCCGATGTGGAGTTCACCGTGGAGAAGACTCCCTTCGAGCTCGAGTCGATTACCAGTCAGTACATGACCTGATAAAAGGGCTTAGATCAAACCTTTTATTTCTTGTCGCAGCGGGCGTCGGTGACCGTCGCCAGGGGCAGCAGAGAAGCTCCGGCCTGGCTCGATCCATAATTCTGTTTGAACACGCTTATGCTCTCCTGATTGCCATTGAGCGTGCTGCTGGTGATCAGGCGTGAGCCATCCAGAACCGGCGCCGGAAAGTCATACAGAACGCTGGGCGCAGTCGCTTCATTGGCTGCCTGGACGACCTCGCGCCATTTGCATGAGCCGACTTCTTCCAGGATCCTCGAGGCGCTCATTCCATCGCCTGCTACGGCTGCTTTAGCCAGGTCCGCGCCTGCTTGCGCAGTATCGACATTTTCGAAATCCATTTGTGTTTACCCCGCCTTTTACTGATGCGATTGAACCATGACTCCGTTACCTGCTCGTGACTAACCAGAGGATCAGATCCGGGTTGTTTTCGCGAATCAGACTGAGCTCGGCCCATCGTAAGAGCCGGTCGAAAGGTCGAAAACAGGCATCAATCGACACTTTCAGCCGAGAATGGGCTTGCTCGCCGGTATGGTTGCAAGTAGGTTCGAATCAACCCTTCCGATACGAACTTTGCGAGCGACCTGCCCACCAAAACGGACAAAATCAACTCGAGATGCAATTGCCTGTTTCGCACCACCTGTGGTGCGAAGCGATCGTCTCTGTCTCTAAAGACCCTCTCCGAGCTGGCGCAGGCGCAAAGCACCCGAAGGAAGATTGTTCCAAACGGATCGAAAGATCCCATTTTCAACTGGTGATCGTCATGAAAACTAGATTTGTAGAGTTGGGTTTCACGGCCCCGACCAATATTGAATATCTGACCGAAAGCCTCAATCGATGCGCTCGAAAGGGCTCGGTCTCAGTATCAATCAATAAGAGAGATTCGTCTCTCCACCTGCCCGGTTATGTCATCAACGAGATCTATCGGGCCGAGGCCCGGGAGCTCCCAGGATTCGACATAACAGTCCGTGTAGAAGGGCGGGACGAAGGCGCGGTCGATGATTTCTGCGATTTCTATCTGAGCTCGATCCGGGGGCATGCCAGTGAGCGGATTCATGTCGAGTCGGCCAACTATGCCTATATCGACCGGGTCAACCGCTGGTTGAGAGCGCAGAATCCAGACCGCTGGTTCTAACTACCTCTATAAAGGAGAATGTCATGAAAACTAAAACAGACAGGAAACTGCTATTTCTTGTTACCGCTGCCGGTGTCTGCATCTATGTCTTGCTCGCCTTCTTGAAGCTTTTGAGCAGGTTCGATAGAGAGAACCGGTCATGAAACAGTCAGAGAGCCGGAGCATCCCCGTGAAAACAGGGTGGTCCGGCAGGAGACTTTTTGTTTCGTTCGCAAAATACTAAAACAAGTAGTACTATGCAACTGCCGCAATTATTCACGGGAGTGACAC